>JAVWKG010000038.1:0-4677 GCA_036638655.1 Lysinibacillus sp.
GGTCCCGTGGTGTAGCGGTTAACATGCCTGCCTGTCACGCAGGAGATCGCCGGTTCGATCCCGGTCGGGACCGCCATAATTAGCGCATACAAATCCTTATGATATTAATATATCATAAGGATTTTTTATCGTGAGAAAAATGAAGAAACTGAAAAAGTGACTTCATATGAAATGGATACTCTCGAAAGTAGTTTACTTATACTAAAGTAAAAAAATAATTAGTTGGGCTAGTGAGGCCCATTTTTCACTAAAAAGAGGCAAATCTATAGTGATGTCGCACTTTTCGCTCTAGTGATGTTGTCGAAAAGTGTGTCAAATATGTCATATGAGACCTGGATGTGGATAAAACGTGTTTTGTGCGTGATAAAGTTAGTGTCGCACATGATAAAAGTAATTTCCTGCGCGATAAACTTCGATTCGAACAGGATAAAAATCTTCCATGTCATTAAAAACTTGTAGCTTAATCTTAAGTCCAACTTTTTAAACATATAAAGTTTTCTTTGAATCAAAGAACGGAAATACTCTCGAATAGCATTGATTTACTTTCGCTTCGGGCTCACAAGCAACTTATCGCAGCTAAAAGGGTACGAAAACGCTTTTCTTAATTGAAATACTCTTGATGCTTTGAACATTTGTCGTCATTTCGGTAAACTAGAAGTAATGTAGTAAAGAGAGGAAACAAGACAATGTTTGAAAAAATCATGAATTCGCTTGAAGATACAGAATGCTTTGCATTAGCATTAGCCGATAAGTTGGAAGCATCAGATACAATAACGCTAGAAGGTGATTTAGGAGCGGGCAAGACGACATTTACAAAAGCATTAGCAAAAGGGTTAGGTGTAACAAGAACAGTTAACAGTCCGACATTTACAATTATTAAACAATACGAGGGTCGAGTACCCTTTAATCACTTAGACGTCTATCGTTTGGCAGATAGTGACGAAGATCTTGGATGGGACGAATTATTTTACGGTGATGCCGTATCCGTTGTTGAATGGGCACACTTAATAGAACAGGACTTACCAAAAGAACGTTTAGCTATAGAGATTTTTAGAACGGGTGAAGATGAACGACGATTTGTATTAAAGCCTGTTGGTAAACGTTATGAGGAAATATGTGAGGAGCTAATGACATGATTTGGTTGGGAATTGAAACAGCAAATGCACCTCTTTCTGTGGCGATTGTAGACAACGGGAAAGTAGTGGCAGAAGTAGTGCAAAATATAAAGCTCACGCATTCAGCAGGAGCGATGCCAGCCATAGCGTTACTGTTTGAAAAGGTTGGTATGAATCCAAATGATATTGATGCTGTAGTCGTTTCAGAGGGCCCGGGCTCATATACAGGCGTACGAATTGGTGTAACATTGGCGAAAACACTTGCTTGGTCACTTCAAAAGCCACTTGTTGGTGTATCTAGCTTAAAAGCATTGGCGGCTAACGGATTACTTTATGAAGGCTATATTTGTCCGTTATTTGATGCACGTCGAAGCAATGTTTATACGGCTGTTTATAAAGGGAAGCAGCTTGAAACAATTATCGATGATTATCACGATCATATCGAAGGGCTATTAGAGAAATTAAAAGCATTAGCGACACCGATTTTATTTGTAGGGGTAGATGTAGACATTTTTTGGGATAAAATTGTAGACGTACTTGGTGAAGATGCATTACGTGCACCTTATACAATAGATTTACCACGTGCTAGTGAAATCATTCGACTAGCGCAAGAACAGGAATTACCAAGTATAGAAGCTACACATCAATTCGTACCACAGTATCGCCGCATAGCTGAGGCTGAGGCGAACTGGCTGAAAGAGCAAAAGGAGCAACAAACGCATGAGTAATGGTGTAACCTACCGTCAAATGACACCAGAAGATGTAGAAGCTGTATATGTTATCGAAGTTGCAACATTTTCAAAGCCATGGACGCTTGACTCTTTTCATTATGAAATGCGAGAAAATCAGTTTGCGCATTATGTATTGGCAATGGATGAACAAGATACAGTCATTGGCTTTTGTGGGATATGGATGGTTGTGGATGCAGCACAAATTACGAATGTTGCAGTAACTAAATCAGCCCGTGGACGAGGTATTGGAGAGGGCTTAATGTGTGAAGCAATGCGTATCGCACGAGAAAATAAAATGGACGTCATGAGCCTAGAAGTGCGTGTATCCAATACAATTGCACAAAATCTTTATCGTAAGTTAGACTTTCAAGAAGGTGGCATACGTAAAGGCTATTATACAGACGACGGGGAGGATGCTCTCGTTATGTGGGCGAATTTATAATGAAAAATCAAATTATTTTAGCAATCGAATCAAGCTGTGATGAAACGGCGGCGGCCATTATTCGAAATGGTTCGGAAATTGTGTCAAATGTTGTAGCATCACAAATTGAAAGCCATAAACGTTTTGGTGGTGTAGTACCAGAAATTGCATCCCGCCATCATGTAGAACAGATTACATTAGTTATTGAAGAAGCACTAGCACTAGCGAACATGTCACCAGAGGATATAGATGCTGTTGCTGTAACAGAGGGACCGGGGCTTGTAGGGGCACTATTAATAGGCATTAATGCAGCGAAAGCATTTGCTTTTGCACATAGCTTACCTATTATTGGTGTACACCATATTGCGGGGCATATTTATGCGAATGCATTGGTACAGCCGATGGAGTTCCCATTACTAGCACTTGTTGTGTCAGGTGGGCATACAGAGCTTGTTTATATGAAGGAGCATGGCTCGTTTGAAGTAATTGGAGAGACACGTGATGATGCTGCTGGTGAGGCCTATGACAAAGTTGCGCGCGTGTTAGGTTTACCATATCCAGGGGGACCTCGCATTGACCAATTGGCACATGAGGGACAAGAAGCAGTAGCATTCCCACGTGTATGGTTAGAAGAAAATTCGTATGATTTCAGCTTTAGTGGTTTGAAATCAGCTGTTATCAATTATAAGCACAATATGGACCAGCGTGGAGAGAAAATAATTCCATCAGCTGTAGCAAAAGGCTTCCAAGATAGTGTTGTAGAAGTACTCACAGCTAAAACTGTGCGTGCAGCACGCCAATATAATGTGAAACAAGTAATTGCAGCGGGTGGTGTTTCGGCAAACAAGGGATTGCGTGTAGCATTAGATGACGCTTTTGTAGATGAAGGAATTCCTTTTTATGTGCCACCTCTAAAATTATGTACTGATAATGCAGCAATGATTGGTGCAGCAGCATCACCTATGTTTTTAGCGGGTGTACGCGGAGATTTAACGATGAATGGCAAGCCGGGTATGGAATTAAAAACGTGGATATAATATGTGGAAATATGAGCTCATTTTCGAGTTCATATTTTTTATTTTCATTCATGGGTGGGGAGAGTTTGTGGTTTCAGTCTTTTTCAGTGGGCGTTCAAACGCCTATTGAATGAAGATAAGCCTAGGGCGGATGGTATTAAAAAGTAATTTTGTAGGGAAATATAAGGAAATGTGTAGGATTCTCTGAGTTAAACGTAAAATTAAAAAGTGCCGAATTTTTCAGAATAATTATCCACAGAAATATAAAAAAAGGGTTGACAAAAAACATCGAACACTCGTACTTATGCACAAATTGTGGATAACTTGTGGATAACTTGTGGTTATTCTATATATAGTATCCATTTTTACACAAATAAATGTGGATTAATTAAACTGAGATTGTGGATAGTGTGGAAAAGTCTGTTGATATGTTGATATGACTGAATTTATTCTGTGAATAAATCTGTGGATTTTTTTATGCGAAAAATAGCACTTGACCAATATATATGAAGTATTTTGTAATGAAAAGAAAAGTAGACCTAAATGTTCTTTTATACAGGTATAATAAAAAGCCATGTGACAAGGCACATGGCTTTACAAACTTTTACACAATAATACTTTCAAGCTCCTCACTTAGTTCGAGCCATTCTATTTCGAGTATTTCGTGTTGTTGCTTTTGTACTTCGAGCTCGCTTTGTAAGCTAAGTACTTTTTCATGATCAGGGAAAATTTCAGGATCACATAATAATTCCTCAAGTCGGGCAATATTTGTGTCGAGCACATGCATTTTCCCTTCTAATTCTTCAATAGTTCGCCGGATTTGACGTTCACGTTTTTTAGCATCCTTATCGATTTTAGAAGTGGAGCTTTTCTCAACAGTTTCAACAGGCTTTTGTGTTAATGCGGCAGCCTTTATTTGAGCAATCTCAAGTAATTCTTGCTTTTTCTCTAAATAGTAATCATAATCCCCTAAATATTCGAAAGAGCCTTCACCAGAAAGTTCAACAACTTTTGTTGCAATACGATTAATGAAGTAGCGGTCATGTGATACAAAGAGAAGTGTACCTGGATAATCATTTAATGCATTTTCGAGCACTTCTTTACTATCTAAGTCTAAATGGTTTGTAGGTTCATCGAGAATTAAGAAGTTCGCCTTTTGCATCATTAATTTGGCAAGAGCGAGCCGAGCCTTTTCGCCACCAGATAAGGAATTCACAGCTTTACTTACATCGTCACCACTAAACAGGAAGCGCCCAAGTACGGTACGGATATCCTTTTCATTCATTAGAGGCCATTCATCCCAAAGTTCTTGTAGGACGCTTTTGGTGCTTGATAATTTTGCTTGTTCCTGGTCGTAGTAACTAATTTGTACATTAGCACCATAGCGGATTTCG
>JAVWKG010000038.1:4687-24793 GCA_036638655.1 Lysinibacillus sp.
CAAGTCTTTTACAATCGTTTTGAGTAAAGTCGATTTGCCGACACCGTTAGGACCAACAAGAGCAATGCGATCCTCTCGGAATGTGCGAAGCGAGACGCCACTAGAAATCGCCTTATCGCCGTAGCCAACACTTAAATCATCAACAGATAATACATCGTTACCACTTTGTCGGTCGATAGTGAAGCCAAAGCTTGCCGATTTTTCATCACCATCGGGAGAGTCCATCCATTCTGTCCGTTCAAGCATTTTACGGCGACTTTGCGCCATTTTCGTAGTGGAAGCACGTGCGATATTTTTTTGAACAAAATCTTCGAGCTTGGCCTTTTCATCTTGCTGACGTTCGAACATTTTCAAATCACGCTCATACGTTTTTGCTTTTTCATCTAAATAATCGCTATAATTCCCAGTGAATTTCGTTACACGGTGACGAGATACTTCATAGACAATTGAAACAACTTGGTCAAGGAAGTAACGGTCATGAGATACGATTAAAATAGCACCTTCATAACCCTTTAAATAGGATTCAAGCCATGATAATGTTTCGATATCTAAATGGTTTGTCGGTTCGTCGAGAATTAAAAGATCGGGCTTACTTAATAAAAGCTTCGCTAAGGCAAGGCGTGTACGTTGCCCACCTGAAAGGGAACTAATAGCTTTGTTATAGTCTGCAGGGAAAAATTGCATCCCATGTAAGACAGAGCGAGTGTCTGACTCATATTGATAGCCGCCTGCATCTTTAAAATCATGCTGCAATTGATCGTAATCAGCCATTACACGCGCATAGCTCTCTGTATTCTCATAAATAGTAGAATCAGCCATTTGCTTTTCAAGAGAACGTAATGCTTTTTCTTGTGCAATGAGTGGTTCGAAAATTGTCATCATTTCGTCCCAAATCGAAAGCGAAGAATTCAGACCAGCATGCTGCTCTAAATAACCAATACGCACACCTTTTGGGATGATAATATCACCAGAATCATAAGAAAGTTGTCCGGCAATGATTTTAAGTAAAGTGGATTTTCCGGCACCGTTACGTCCGACTAATGCGACACGGTCACGATGTTGAACTTCTAATTTAACACCACTTAATATTTCATCTGTGATAAAGGATTTATATAGTTGATTTACTTGTAATACGATCATTCGTGACACCTCAATTCCATATAAGTGTAATAGATGAAAGGTGAGCTTGCAATGTAGGTGCTTTACTTATTTAAAGTAGTCATGTAATATTGAAACGATTTATACGTTAAAAGAGGAGGAGTATGTTTTGAAAACAGATGCAAAGATTCCACAAGCAACAACAAAAAGACTTCCTCTCTACTATCGATTTTTGCAAAACTTCGCTCAAGAAGGCAAAGAACGTATTTCATCAAAAGAATTAAGCGAAGCGATGAAAATTGATTCTGCTACAATTCGACGTGATTTTTCTTATTTCGGTGCACTTGGTAAAAAGGGTTATGGCTATGATGTTCAACATTTGCTAACATTTTTCAGTCAAACATTGGACCAACACGAAACAACAAAAGTGGCTTTGATTGGGGTAGGGAATCTAGGGAATGCTTTATTAAAATATAATTTTCAAAAAAACCATAATACGCATATTGTTGTGGCATTTGACTCGAAAGCACCAAAAGAGGGGAAAATGATTAGTGATATTCCAGTGTATCATCCCGATGTATTGGAAGAAAAATATGCAGAGTATGGAGCAGAGCTAGCTATTTTAACTGTATCGTCACGCTCAGCTCAAAAAATGGCAGATCGCCTCGTAACGATGAAGGCAAAAGGGATTTTAAACTTTACGCCAGTAAGGATTACCGTACCTGATACGATGCAGCTATTAACAATTGATTTATCTGTAGAGCTACAGGCTTTGATTTATCTTATACGCAACCAAGAAAACTAGTAAGTGATACATACTAGAAGTACAATGCTCACATTTGTTGTTAAGTATGGGCGACTTTGAACATATCAAAGAGTTAGTATGTCAGACGTAAAAATTTCACATATTATTCGTTAGCCAAATGGTATAATTTGCGATAGAATGAATGATATATAAGAGGAGGTGGCTGTAATGGGTATTGGTCCTATGAGCCTAATCATCATCGGTATTGTAGCGATTTTAATTTTTGGACCTAAGAAGTTACCACAGCTAGGTAAAGCGATGGGATCTACACTTCGTGAGTTTAAAAATGCTACTAAAGGTTTAGCTGATGACGATGATGATGATAAAAAGAAAGTCATCGAAGTAAAAAATGATGATAAGTAATTGAAGGATGTCTCTATAACATGAATTCAAACAACCAAACAGTCATTGAACATATAGAAGAATTAAGGAAACGACTCTACTTTACAGTCGTTTTCTTTGTTATTGCGATTGCTGGAGCGTTTTTTTTAGCTGAGCCACTTATTCACTTTTTGCAAAGTAGTGATACGGCAAAAAGTCTTGAATTAAACGCATTCAAAATCACAGATTCTATAAAAATTTATTTTCAAATGATTTTTTATATCGCCTTACTAATTATATCGCCTATTATTTTGTATCAGCTATGGGCTTTCGTATCGCCAGGGCTATATGAAAAGGAACGTAAAGTAACATTAAGCTACATTCCGTTTGCGTTTATATTATTTGTAGCGGGAATTGCTTTTTCTTACTTTTTCCTATTTCCTTATATACTAAATTTTATGTTGGATTTAAATGCACGTCTAGAAGTAGCGGCTACAATTGGTATTAATAATTACTTTTCCTTCTTATTTCAAATAACATTGCCATTCGGATTTATATTCCAATTGCCAATTGTTTTACTATTCTTTGCACGCCTTGGTATATTAGATCCCCAGTTAATGGTGAAGTATAGAAAATATGCTTACTTTGGTCTGTTTGTGTTAGCAGCGATGATCACACCACCAGATTTAATGAGTCATTTAATCGTAACGGTGCCAATGTTTGTACTCTATGAATTTAGTGTTTGGATTGCCAAAATAGGCTATCGGAAATATTTGAAATCAGAAGAGATGCGTTTGAAAGAAGAACAAGTGGTTGAGCAGAAACGCCAGGTGGAAGAAGCACTTGAATTACAACGTAAACAAATTGAAGAATTGAATAATAACTAATGATAAAAGTCCGGTGCAGTTCAGCGCCGGACTTTTTGTTATATTCGGGAAAAAACTGCTCGAATATAAATATCCAAGCAGTTGTCATATTAAAACTATTGTAACTTCTCCAATTCCTCCAAAAACTTTTGTATAGGTTCTTGGTAAAATTGAATAAATGTCACGAAGGCATTGAGCATGATGTGCGCAATGATTGATGTCCAAATACGCTTTGTTTTGTGATATAAAAAGGCAAAGACAAAACCACAAATCATATAAATTAAAATATGCGAAAAATCAAAGTGAATCAGTGCGAAAGATATGGCACTAACAAAACCAGCTACCCAGAAATTCGTTGTTTGGACTAGCGATCCAAAAATGACACGCCGGAAAACAAACTCTTCTAAAATTGGACCAAAGACAACGATGGCTAAAATTGCAATCGGTGCACCTTTAGCGATCGCCACAATATTAGTAGTGTTTTGTGAGCCACCTTCAATGCCGAAGACAATCATTTCAATGGCTGCTCCAATCATTTGACCAAAGAACACAAGAAAAAAGCCGACAACGCCCCATACGATTGTTAAAGGAATAGGGGCCTTTTCACCAGGATAGATATTCCAAAACGCTTTATCACGCGACGTTAAGATTAAACTAAGAATGAGCGCAATTGCGAAGCTAAGTGCAATATACCATCCTTGTGTAAGGGGTACAGCCTGTTCGTGAGGAAGCCCGGTCGTGCTCATGATTACACTGTGAAATGGTTTTAATAAAACGGCTCCCGAAAGCTGCATCACGATGTAAATTAGTAGAACGTATAGTGCTGTTTTTTTATACTTAATTGCTTTTTGAGAAATAGTCACCTGCAAAATCCTTTCCTTACTTAAGCTTATTTACTATTGTAGAGGAATATGGAAAGAAAACAAAATTTTTCGAAGTTCTTGCTTGCAAAAAAAGGGGCGGTTTATTATTATTAAAAGAGTGTTAGCACTCGGTGCAATAGAGTGCTAATAAACTTTAATGAATAGACATTAATAGGAGGTTGTTTCACTTGTTAAGACCACTAGGTGATCGTATCGTAATCGAACTAATCGAGGTAGAAGAAAAATCTGCATTCGGCATTGTACTACCAGACTCTGCAAAAGAGAAGCCGCAAGAAGGTAAAGTAGTAGCAGTTGGGACAGGTCGTGTATTAGAAAACGGACAACGTGTAGAACTTGACGTTAAAGTTGACGACCACATTATTTTCTCTAAATACTCAGGTACAGAAGTTAAATACGAAGGCAATGAATACTTAATATTACGTGAAAGCGACGTTCTTGCAATTATTCAATAGTACTTATATATTATTTAAGCTTAACGAATATTCCATTTCAGGAGGGTAATTCAACATGGCAAAAGATATTAAATTCTCAGAAGAAGCTCGTGCATTAATGCTTCAAGGTGTCGATAAATTAGCAAATACAGTGAAAGTAACATTAGGGCCTAAAGGTCGTAATGTCGTTTTAGAAAAAAAATTCGGTTCGCCGCTAATTACAAATGATGGTGTGACTATCGCAAAAGAAATCGAACTTGAAGACCCATACGAAAACATGGGTGCAAAATTAGTAGCAGAAGTTGCTTCTAAAACAAATGAAATCGCTGGTGATGGTACAACGACTGCAACAGTACTTGCACAAGCAATCATCCGTGAAGGCCTTAAAAACGTAACAGCTGGTGCAAACCCAGTTGGTATCCGTAAAGGGATCGACAAAGCGGTTGCAGCTGCTCTTACAGAACTTCATGCTATTTCACGTCCAGTAAGCAACAAAGAAGAAATTGCACAAGTAGCAGCGATTTCAGCAGCTGACGAAGAAGTAGGCGAATTAATCGCAGAAGCTATGGAACGTGTTGGTAACGACGGCGTTATCACGATTGAAGAATCTAAAGGCTTCACAACTGAGCTTGATGTAGTAGAAGGTATGCAATTCGACCGTGGCTACGCATCTCACTATATGGTAACTGATACAGATAAAATGGAAGCGGTGCTTGATAACCCATTCATTTTAATAACAGATAAAAAGATCACAAACATTCAAGAAGTGCTTCCTTTACTTGAACAAGTTGTACAACAAGGTCGTCCACTATTAATGATCGCTGAAGATGTTGAAGGTGAAGCACTTGCTACACTTGTCGTGAACAAGCTTCGCGGTACATTTAATGCAGTGGCAGTAAAAGCACCTGGTTTCGGTGACCGTCGTAAAGCAATGCTTGAAGATATCGCGATCCTTACAGGTGGTCAAGTCATTACAGAAGAATTAGGCTTAGACCTGAAAACGGCTGATGTGACTTCACTTGGTCGTGCAGCGAAAGTTGTTGTTACGAAAGACAACACAACAATCGTAGAAGGTGTTGGCGGTGCAGATGCAATCGAATCACGTATTGGCCAAATCCGTGCACAACTTGCTGAAACAACTTCAGAATTCGATAAAGAAAAATTACAAGAACGCCTTGCAAAACTTGCTGGCGGTGTAGCAGTTATTAAAGTTGGTGCTGCAACTGAAACAGAACTTAAAGAACGTAAACTACGCATTGAAGATGCCCTAAACTCAACACGTGCAGCTGTTGAAGAAGGTATCGTTTCTGGTGGTGGTACGGCACTTCTAAATGTATATGGCGCTGTATCTGCAGTAGCTGAAAAAGAAGAGGGCGACGTAGCAACAGGTTTAAAAATCGTTCTTCGTGCACTTGAAGAACCAGTTCGCCAAATCGCCAACAACGCTGGTCTTGAAGGTTCAATTATCGTAGACCGTCTAAAACGTGAAGCAATCGGCGTAGGCTTCAACGCAGCAACAGGCGAATGGGTAAACATGATTGAAGCGGGCGTAGTAGATCCAGCGAAAGTAACTCGTTCAGCTCTACAAAACGCAGCATCTGTTGCAGCTCTATTCTTGACGACTGAGGCTGTTGTAGCGGACATTCCAGAGCCAGCAGGTTCAGGAATGGGCATGCCTGATATGGGTGGTATGGGCGGCATGATGTAATTTTCATCATAAAACCCAGTGATACGAAGGCTTGAGTATGAGTAAGCTTGAAATAGGTGCTGAGATTTAAAAATTAAAGGTTTCTCATGAGTTCTTTGAACTTTTGGGAAGCCTCTTTTTTTACGGTCTTTAGTTATATGCAAATAAACTTGAGTAGTCGTATCATCTTCCGTGTAGTTTATCCATATATTCACTTGTCCAGATTTGTGGTAAGGATGATGATTATTGAAGCGATATGCTCGATACATGAGAAACTTATGTCACATTTAAACCTTGTATTTAGTATGATCGATGGGTTGGCTATTGTATTATGTATAATAGAACGACTACCTCAATAAATATTAATAATATGAAAATTAAGGAGAATTACATGTCCTGGAGCAAATTGAAGCAAAATCTGGAGAGTTTTCTCTGTCCAGCATTATATGGAAGGGTTGATTACCGTGCAACCAGCTACCGTTATTTACCTGATAAAGTAGGAACTTGTCATATTGCGGTAGATAAAAAGAATGTACTCAATATGAGTGATAGTACTACCTTAATCAGATGGTATCAGACAGAGCTAGAAATTAAGAATGATTCAGATATCCAAATTCCTATCAACAAAGAGGAAATTGAAGTAGTAAGAAAAGAAACCAAGGGGATAGTTCCAGAGGATCGTCTGCTAGTAATTGCAAGGGGGAGAAAATTATCAGCACATGCAAAGGTGCTTTTGTCAGAGCAGTCATCATTAAGTAAATCAAATTTTATGGTTGTAGCTAATAAGTTTTTGTCCACTCCTATAGAGGAAAGTATAGAGAGTAATGATATCCTATTGAATATTCTAGCTTTGGTGGATAGACGGATTGGAAAAAAGCGAGTTTTAAACATGGCCGAGAAGATTAAGTTAAAGCATCCAATCGTGCAGTATTTTTATGAACTACGGCTTAGTACGTTATGATAATAAATAATCCACTTAATACCTCTGTGACCTATAAGCGACACAAGGGGAATGTGTGAATAGATACTAACATTTTGCTAATGCAATCAAATGAAAAACGATAAAATTCCGTTAAAGATGTTCCACTTGAGATTCCTAAAAACCCTGATATATAGCATTTTTGGAACACATCGTTAAAGATATTACACACTTTCACCTTACGGGCGGATGATGTAATAAGCCGATTGAACCCGTGATATGACTTGATTTGTATGTTCTGAAGATTTTTTTAGTCACCTCTAATTCCAGTGCTTTAAGGAAAATCATCTTTCCTATTCGATGCCTCTCCACAGTTATAGATAAAAGTCATCTTGATGTATGTTTTAGGGTTTTAAGATTAAAATATAATAAAATTATTTCGGGTAGGAGAACGAGCTATGAAAGTACTATTAACAGGATTCGATGCATTTGGCGGAGAGCCAGTCAACCCGGCAGAAGAAGCGGTTAAAATGGTTAGCGATCGGATAAACGGGGCTGAAGTGATTAAAGTTATTATTCCTACAGTTCGAACAAAATCCGTTCAAGCTATTGAGGATGCAATTGAAAAGCATGGTCCGGATATTGTCATCTCGGTAGGTCAAGCAGGCGGAAGATTTGATATTACTCCTGAAAGAGTTGCTATTAATCTTGATGATTACAGAATCAAGGACAATGAAGGCAATCAGCCATTAGATACAGTTATACAAGCAGATGGGCAGCCTGCATATTTCTCGAATCTGCCAGTAAAAGCGATGGTTAAGCATATGAATGAGCATAACATACCAGCAACGGTATCTTATACAGCTGGAACATTTGTATGCAATCATGTCATGTACGGCATTCTATACATGATTGATAAAAAGTACCCACATATCAAAGGTGGATTTATCCACATTCCTTATATGAATTCGCAGGTTTTGGATAAGAAAAACTCGCCGTTCATGTCGTTGAATGATATTGTAAAAGGCTTGGAGCTTGCGATTGAAGCCTGCACGATGAATGATAAGGATATTAAAGCAGTAGGAGGAGAAATCTGCTGATGTAAGGATCCATCTCTTTGTTTATGGAAGTTTAAGAGGAGGTTTCTTACAAAGGATATGCGGTTCTAACCTCCGGTGAAGATACTGTATTTGGGGAAATCATAGCACTAAGTGAAGAGCATTCTGAAGATACAGTAATGGTTCTGAATTTATCCACATTGTGTTTACTTCATTTCTAATTTACTTCATTTCTAATTTACTCAACTTTCGCAGGGCGAAATCGGCAAATCAGCCTTGATATAACTGGGTAAACCAGCCATCCATTGCTATAGTTGATTTTCGACTAGCTTTTTGAGTGTAGAATTGGTCTTCTTCAAGACACCTTGAAAAAGCTCAATCAATTGCTGTAAAGCCACAGCCCACTTTATTTACGCTTACAAAGGGTCTTTTTTTTTTAGATATGGAAGATAAATTTTTGATTGGGTTTTAGTTGATGTTGTCGAAAAGCGTGGCAAATTTGTAATATGAGATCTGGATGCGGATAAAACTGGTTTTGTGCGTGATAAAGTTGGTGTCGAGCATGATAAAGGTGATTTCCAGCGTGATAAACTTCGATTTGAACAGGATAAAATTCTTTCATGTCAAAAGAATATGGCAGCAATATTTTGTACGTCTCACTTTAAATTTTGGCGTAAGGAGAATAATAATTATGCAGAATTTTATGCAAAGGATAGAAAAGGCTATTTTGTAGTAGGGGCGCATTTAATGCTTTGTATAGAAGTAATTCACACTAGCTTGAAAATTCATAAATATTCAAATATAATAATGTTTATAAAACGGACGTAAGAAGAAATCACACTTGGAAGATGTGTTCAAATGAGTTTGTATTTTGCGTATGTCATGGTCGGCTTAGCAATTGCGATGCCTGTAGGTGCAATTACAGTAGAAATGACAAAACAGGGGTTAAAAAATGGCTTTATGCATGGCTGGGCTGTAGGGCTTGGTGGTATGACAATTGATGTGGCGTTAATCGCTGCGCTTTATTTTGGAGTAGCGAAATTTTTAGCTTTGCCTTATGTGCAACTCCCACTTTGGATTATTGGGGCAATTTTTTTATTTATGCTTGCTTATGATTCTATTAAAAATGCAGATAAGGAAATCACCTTAGCGGGAGAAAAAGTGAAGAAATCATTTTTCTCAACATACCGTAATGGCTTATTAGTCGCTGTTTCACCAGGTAACTTAGTATTTTGGGTTTCAGTGTTTGGGGCAGTTTTAGCCGATTCATATGTAGGAGATGACAGCAATCATTTTTTAATTGTTGCGTTAGGTATTTTGTCGGGTATATTGCTACATGATATGGGTCTTTTAATGATTGTCTCATTGACAAGGAAAGTAATGAATCGACAAATGATTAAATGGACTTCAATTATTGCAGGTCTTTTATTATTTGGCTTTGGATGTTACTTTATCTATGAGTTTTATAGTGATTTGAAAGCTTTTATTTAACGTATTGTAACATTTGAAGAAAGTTATTTATTAATAAACTAGGTGAAGCTATGTACAGCTACACCTAGTTTGTTTTTTGTCCGTATTATTTTTCACAAGCTTTGGAATGCGTGTAATGTATCTCTTGATACTCATGCTCTAACACAAGCTCATGACATTCTTAACTTCCTACAGTTTGTTGCGTACTACCAATATGATTTTTCAGTCATTATAATCGTAAAATAGTTCTTTAATACCCAGTTACATATATCTAATGTTAGGAAAATACTTGATTTAGTCCGATATTCTTTCAAAAAAGTACTATTGTAGAAAAATTATAACAAGTAATTTATACTATAATATTGTAAGGTTACTGTAACTTTTTGATTATTTTACAGTGAAATGAAAAGGCAAACTTATCGAAAGGTAAGGACGCAAAGCTACGAGTCTAAAATCCTGTTGGATGATGATAGTCGGGTTGCCAAAATAAGAAACTGTTATTTGGCTACGCCCTATTTTTTTATGGGGGGTAGTTTTTTTTGTTTAAAAGCAGCGCTGTAATGAACAGCAGTTTATATTATCGGGGTGTGGATATAGAGGCAGTAGCTAAAAAATGTACTGAAAAAGGAGATTGAAAAATGTTAGTTGTTAATGAGCCAAAGTATAATATGGCAATTTATGAAGCGAAGAAAGAAGTACATGTTCAGATACTAGGGTTTATTAAAGATAATCTTGTAGAGGGGTATTTGAAACACTTACAAGAAACTGGAGCAAAAGTATCAAAAAATTCTTATACGTTTGTAGTGGACGCAACATACCAATCCCCACTACCTTCAAAAACTGCTGCAGGGCTAGGAAATACATTCTTGTTTTATGCATCACTTGGCTTTAAAAATATTGTGATTGTAAATCCTAAATCTAAAATTGCTAAAGTGCAAATTCGAAATGCTATTGAGACAATTGATTTCCCGGGAACAGTAGTCGACCATGTTTCAGAAACAACTTCACGCTAGTGTTTAAATAATCGAATGTGTTTTGGATATGAAAATTTCATCATTAAAACGTTAGTAGAATAGGGGATTTTTTTGTAATGGAAGTTATATTGCTAGGAATTATTATTATTTTATTATGTACATCTTTATACTTTGCTTACCAATACTTTGCACTTAAACGTCATACTCGTACAAATAGTGAGGCCGTAAGTGAAAGAAATGAACACTCAGTAGAGCAGGTAAGAGAGCAATTTCAGTTATTTGCAAAAAAAGTGAATGACAAAGGTGAAGTTCTTGCCGAACATGGGGAATACGCAGCTGAGAAGGCTGATATTGTAAGGGCTGCAATAGATGAAGTAGGTAAAGGGTTGAAAAAGCAATTAGTAGCAACTGAAGAAAGTTCTACGTCTATTGAAGACATGACAGAAGCTATTGAAGACCTATCTATAAGATCAAACCAAATTTCAGAACAATCGAATACGACATTAGAATTGACGCAAGAAGGTAACGAAAAGCTAAAAGATTCGATAGTGAAAATGGAACAATTTAGTCAAACAATTAATACAACTTCTGGTGCAATCAATATACTTGGAGAAAAGTCGCACGAAATTGGCAAGATTGTTAAAGTCATAACGGGGATTTCAGAGCAAATAAATTTATTAGCATTGAATGCAGCAATCGAAGCGGCTCGTGCAGGTGAACACGGTAAAGGATTTGCCGTAGTTGCTGATGAAGTTCGTAAATTAGCTGAGCAATCACGTCAGTCATCTTCTGAAGTATCGAGTATTGTAAGAAATATTCAAGAAGAGACAGATCGAGTTGTAACATCAATGGAGCAAGGAACATCAGAATTTGCACAAACGAATACAACAATTGTAGAAGTTGGAACGATGTTCGAAAAGATTGTAGATACTACACAAATTATTGCAGATAATAATGCAAATTCATCTGCAAGTACAGAAGAATTATCTGCGGCCGCTCAGCAAATTATGGAGACAATTAAAGAAATTGCTTTCATTTCCGGAGAATCGGTTGAAATGTTTGAAGAACTAGTCGAAATTAGTGATGATGAATTAAATACAATGGAAACTTTAGTTCAAGAAGCAGAAAGTCTTAAAGAGCTAAAAAAGTGATGTAGGGGTCATTTAGTAAACGAAACTTACTTTTCAAAAAAATAAGCTGTACCTAACCAATTAGACATTTATTAGAGTCTACTTGGGAAGGTACAGCTTATTTCGTCATTCGAACTTTTAATTTACAATCAATTACTTACGATTTGAATAAGGATTATTATCGGGTGTCTATTAGTTAAATGTATGAAGAACATTAGTAAATTTTACTTCGTTTCCAACTAAATAGACTTTTCTTACCTTCGATTTAATTACCAAGGAATTTAATGTTTTACTACCGTTATCTTCCGTAAGTTCCCAGACAATTGAATCGCTTGGTTTATCGCCTTGTGTCCACCACTTCGCTCGGTACTGCTCACCATTGTATTTTACTTTTTCTCCACCTAGATAAACTTTATTAGTATTCCATTCAAGTGCTGAAGGGTCTGGATTCACACCGCCACTACTTATAACAAGTTCCCAAACAGCTGAATTGTCGGGTTTATCACCTTGTGTCCACCATTTAGCTTTATACGAAGAACCATTATACGTAACTGTATTTCCACCTACGTAAACTTGTGTGCTACTCCAACTATTGGGATTAGGGTTGACTGGATCGGGATTTGTAGGTGGAATAGTTGTACCATCAAAATTTGCATCGATTACATTGTAGAACGCATTCGGTGTGTCGGCGATACTCCATACTGCAAGAATGATTTGATAACCTGAACGTTCTGGTACATTACAGTTATGTTTTACGTTGGATGGTGGTCTTTTGCCACCATCATTAGTTGAACAGAAAAGTTCAAGGTCAGCCCGCTTTATTGGTTGATCTGGATTCCAACCTTGCTTTGTAATATAGTAATCCCACTTAGCAGCTGCGTGTGCTGCAGTAAGTGTCCATTCAAAAGTATATGCACCGCTTTTCATAGGTACTTTTGTCCAACGGTATTTTGATTGTTCGTCAAGCTTCGGAAATACATTGGCACCTGCAATTTTGCCATCAGCAGGTCCGCCGATTGGGAAGTTCCCTGGGGCTTCCAAACTTTGTGGTTCATATTGGACACCACCACAATCAACGTTAGCACCCGTTTTACATAATAAGCCGCGGCTTTCTGGTTTACTTACGTAGCCATGAGCATCTGCAGTACTTGAAAAAGCAAAGGATAGTAATAACATCAATAATGCGCCAAAAACGATGGACAATGGTTTAGTGTTGAAAATAAGTGATTTCATGTATCTAATACCTCCAATAAGATATTTACGAGATGGTAAAAATGAGTAAAAAAAGGAACGTTTTCCAATTGTAAGAAAAATCTTTTTTTAGTGATGAAGTAGTTTCTATGGATGTATTAATTATATTGTTTTATATTTTATCACTACCATGTACTTATATGGTAATAAACTCCGATATAAATAACAATGAAAAATCAAATTATCTCACATTTCGCACCTATACCAGGTTGAGATGTATCGATTTTCCAAACTTTTAAAAACTTGAAAATTAGAGTTTTTTTAAGTTTCACATCCAGATGTTGAATCGATGTATAAAAAAGTTAAGGAAACACAATCTAACATGAATCCAAGTTGTAGATACTATGTAGCATCGTATATGGCGATGCTTTTCTTTTGGCATATAACCCAATGATGACAAGGGATTAGGCAAGTTGCCAAATTTTGATTCAGCTGGAACCGAGATTATTGAATGAGTAAGATACTGATTTCCGAATATTCAATTAATGATAATCGGGTTTATTAAATGATAATATGAAGACTTTTTTAAAAATAAAATCCTTATTTTTTGAGTATGAACAAGCACATTAAAAGTAATAGTGATTTCGGATATCTAGCCGGCAATCAAGGCGTTTTGATAAAAATGAGTAATATCATTGACAAAAAATAAAACTTATATAATAATTAATTTGTAATTAGAATTATTATAGTTAAGGATTTTTAATTACATTATAAGTATTACTAAAGTTTAGGTTTTGATGAAATAACTTAAACTAACTATGTAAACAACACATTAGGAGGAATTTTATTATGTCTTTAATAGGAAAAGAAATACTACCATTCAAAGCGTCAGCTTACAATAGCGGGAACGGTGAGTTCATCGAGCTTACTCAAGAAAACCTTAAAGGTAAATGGAGTGTTGTTTGCTTCTATCCAGCAGATTTTACATTCGTTTGCCCGACTGAACTTGGAGATCTTCAAGACCAATATGCAGCACTAAAAGAACTTGGAGCGGAAGTTTATTCAGTTTCTACGGACACGCATTTTACACATAAAGCATGGCACGATCACTCAGACGTAATCAGTAAACTTGAATACATTATGATCGGTGACCCATCTCAAACAATTTCACGTAACTTCGACGTGCTAGACGTAGAGGCAGGACTTGCACAACGTGGTACGTTCATTATCGATCCAGATGGCATCGTTCAAGCAGCTGAAATTAATGCAGACGGTATTGGTCGTGACGCAAGTATTCTTGTTAATAAAATTAAAGCAGCGCAATATGTTCGCAACAATCCAGGTGAAGTTTGCCCGGCAAAATGGAAAGAAGGCGAAGCAACACTTAAACCAAGCCTTGACCTTGTTGGGAAAATTTAAGGAGTCGATTGATTGTGTTAGATGCAAATATTAAAGCGCAATTAGCCCAATATCTTGAGATGATGGAAGGCGAAGTGCTACTAAAAGTTAGTGTGGGAGAAGATAAGGTTTCGCATGAAATGGCGGCACTTGTGGATGAATTAGCTACAATGTCATCCCGCATTAAAATAGAAATGACGAAATTAGAAAGAACACCGAGCTTTAGCGTTAATCGAATGGGTGAAAATACGGGCATTACTTTTGCTGGTATCCCACTGGGACATGAGTTTACATCACTCGTGCTTGCTATATTGCAAGTGAGCGGTAGAACTCCTAAAGTGGATGAGAAAGTAATCGAGCAAGTGAGAAACCTTGAAGGCGAGTACCACTTTGAGTCTTATATCAGCTTGAGCTGTCAAAACTGCCCAGAAGTTGTACAAGCACTAAACGTGATGAGTGTGCTTAACCCAAGTATTACGCATACAATGATTGACGGTGCAGCTTTTAAAGATGAAGTAGAAAGTAAAAACATTCTAGCTGTACCAACAGTTTATCTGAATGGTGAACCGTTCTCTAACGGTCGTAAGTCACTTGAAGAAATTTTAGCTGACATGGGAAGTGGACCAGACGCATCAGAGTTTACGGATAAAGAACCGTTTGATGTCCTTGTTGTCGGTGGTGGTCCAGCGGGTGCAAGTGCGGCAATTTATGCGGCACGTAAAGGTATTCGTACTGGGATTGTAGCCGATCGTTTCGGTGGTCAAATTCTAGATACAGCTGCGATTGAAAACTTTATTAGTATAAAGCGCACGGAAGGTCCTAAACTTGCAGCAAGTCTTGAGGAACATGTAAAAGAGTATAACGTTGATGTGATGAACTTACAGCGTGCGAAACGTTTGGAAAAGAAAGACCTTATCGAAATTGAATTGGAAAACGGTGCTGTTCTAAGAAGTAAAGCCGTTATCCTTTCAACAGGGGCGCGTTGGCGTGATGTTGGCGTACCTGGCGAGGCTGAATTCAGAAACAAAGGGGTTGCTTACTGCCCACACTGTGACGGTCCGTTATTCGCAGGCAAAGATGTTGCAGTAATTGGCGGCGGTAATTCAGGTGTCGAGGCAGCAATTGATCTTGCGGGAATTACCAACCATGTTACAGTTCTTGAATATGGCGATCAGTTGAGAGCCGATTCAGTTTTGCAAGAGCGTCTGTATAGCTTGCCGAATGTCACTGTCCTGAAAAATGCTCAAACAAAGGAAATCACTGGTACGGATAACGTAAAAGGGATTACTTACATTGAACGAGAGACAGGTGCTGAAAAGCATGTCCAATTATCTGGCGTATTTATTCAAATCGGTCTTGTGCCGAATACGGATTGGCTAGGTGACACAGTTGAACGCAATAAAGCTGGTGAAATCGTTGTCGATAAGCGCGGTGCTACAAGCGTACCTGGTGTATTCGCGGCTGGAGACTGTACGGATAGTGCGTTTAAACAAATCATTATTTCAATGGGATCGGGCGCGAGTGCTGCTTTAGGTGCATTCGATTATCTAGTTCGAAATTAAGTAGTGAATGACTAACGACCAAATTTTAATTTTAAAAGCAATCCAACCTGATTAATGCAGGGGGGATTGCTTTTTTTTAGGGGAAATGGATTGAGTGTTGAATAGACGGTTAAATTCTCAAAAGAGATAGATAAAACGAAAGAACAGCCGGCTAATTTATCAAATAAAACCGATAGCGGATCTAGCCATCAAGTAGACATGTTTTTCGCCTCGAAGTCATAAAATTTATAGGTATGATTTATAAATACGTATAAAAGGAGGCAGTTGCATTCAAATACATGTTGTACAAGTGGGAGAATCCTTGTGGGGTATTGCGCATGCGTACGGGACAACTGTGCAAAGCATTGTAGATGCTAACCAAATACCAGATCCGAATCGTTTAGTGATAGGGCAAGCATTGGTCATTCCTATTGTAGGCAGTTTTTACATTGTACAGCCAGGGGATAGTCTATGGTCGATTGCGCAACTTTTTGGGATGAATTATCAAACACTAGCACAAGTGAATGGTATTAGTGTAAATCAGCCGTTATCACTAGGTATGCGTCTTTATATTCCGCAGCCACCGAAGACGAAGGCTGAAATAATGGCTTATCTTGAGCCGCGCGGAACATCGGTTAGTGACGCTTTGTTAAATCAAGCAAGGGAAGCGGGTCCAGCTTTAACGTATTTGGCATTATTCAGTTATGAAGTGAGAAGAGATGGTACATTAAAGCGGCCTCCGTCTCAAGGTGTTACTGCAGTGGCGGCAGAGTCTGGTACTGTCTTGGCTATGGTGATTTCGAACCTAGAGGATTTTCAGTTTAGTGGCGAGTTAGCAAGGGATATTTTCCAAAGTGTAGCTGTACAAGATATACTTTTCGACAATATTATCGCTGAAGCAAAAAGCCTTGGTGGCGTAAAAGATATTCATTTTGATTTCGAAAATTTACCGTCCGACCAAAGGATAGCTTATAACAATTTTTTAAGAAGAGCGGTTAAAAGATTCCATGCAGAAGGCTACACAGTGTCAACGGCACTTGCCCCAAAAGCGAGGGCAGATCAACCGGGTCCGTGGTTTGAAGCACATGATTACAAGGCGCACGGAGAAATAGTGGACTTTGTCATGCTCATGACTTATGAATGGGGTTATTCCGCGGGTCCACCTATGGCAGTTTCTCCTATTGGTCCGGTAGAAGCGGTTGTAAAGTATGCATTGACAGAAATACCAGCTAATAAAATACTCCTTGGTCAAAATTTATACGGCTATGATTGGACTCTACCATTTGTGCAAGGAGGTCCATATGCAGAAGCACTTAGCCCACAAAGAGCAATTGAAATAGCCAAACGATATAATGCAGCTATTCAATATGACATGAAGGCTCAAGCTCCCTTTTTCGAGTATTATGATGAACAAGGTAGAGCGCATATTGTATGGTTCGAAGACGCAAGGTCTATCCAAGCTAAATTCAATTTAGTAAAACAACATAAACTACGAGGCGTCGGCTACTGGAAGTTAGGGTTGCCGTTCCCACAAAATTGGGTACTAATTGGCTCCAATTTCGATGTGGTGAAAAAATAGAGCAGTGCTAAATACTATAAACCTTCTATTGAATTAATAAACGTGAGCAATCACGCAAATAATTCATGAGGAGGTTTTTTGTTATTACTCAACTTTCGCACCCTGAAATGTCCAGGTATTGCTTGGGATAACTAGGTAGGATGCCCAACCATTCACTCCATTTATGGCGGTTCCCCGTAAATACAGTAGCTTTATTACTTTGATTTTCACAATATACCATGATGTAGTTTATGTAATATAGGGAAGTGAAAAACTATAAAATCGAATTATTTCATAGTAATTATTTGTGTAGTATTCATTTCATATGCAAGAATTTAGCGCGGCGGCGTGAGACTCCTGCAGGAACAGCACGAGCGGTAAGACGCAACAAACCGCGCGTAGCGAGGGGTGCGGCTTACGCTGTGCCTGCGGAAAGCGAACGCCAGAGCGCTAAATCCAATACATAAACTTTTATTAGAGATTTTCAATGAAAATCGACATATAGAAATGTCTATTTCAAATACATAATTTCAATTGGTTTCTAAAATGATTAAAGGTATATTTTATATCAAAATGACTTATAATGAAATTATAGAATAAAAGTGGGTGATGTTGTGGGGAATATTGTGAAAATCCAGCGTGTGCGTGTGAGAAATTTGAAAAATGTACAAGATGGTGAAATAGCACTTGCGGTGGATTTTGATTCATTTAACGAATCGAATGTCATTGGATTATATGGTCAAAACGGTTCTGGGAAAACGACAATTGTAGATGCGTTTGCGATTTTGAAGACGCTTATTTCTGGTGGACTGAGTCAGGCCAAGTTGCCATTATCTTCGGAGCTACTTGTTAGTGCTGGAGAAGAAACAGCTAGTTTAGAGTTTGAGTTTCTTGTGAAAAATGAGAGTGGGGAGTTTTTCCTTCATTATTATGCAGAGTTTCAGGAAGGTAATGAACATATTTATACAACAGTGGAAAAGCTGAGCTATCGAGAAAATGAAAAAAGAAAGCGCATGAAAACGCTAGTATATCGAAATCTTGAAAATGTTCAAATTCGTACGATGGCTCTTAAAGAACTAGATGAAAAAAAGCGTATTAAAACAATGGTTGTTAATGAGTTAGCGAGACGGGAATGCCGATCTTTTATTTTTCATAAAGACATGCAGCCGATTTTGATGGAGCTGTTAGACGATGTGGAATGGCAGTTGATGAATAACTTAGCGGTCGATTTTAACCGAGATCTTCATGTTATAAGTAATGAAAGTATTGGCTATTTAATGGGCAAGTATATTATGCCATTCAGTGTGCATCTTGAGAAAAAACGGGGCGTTATTCCGTATGATTTAGATGGTCCGGCTCTTTTACCAGAACCGATGTTTAAGGTGCTTTGTGAAGTAATTGAGCAAATCAACAAAGTGCTTTCCACGATTATACCGGGCTTAGAGATTAAAATGGATGTCATTACGAAGCAAATGCTTGATAGTGGAGAAAAGGGGATACGCTTTGAGTTTTTATCAAAGCGAGGAGACCGTGAATTGCCTTTACGTACAGAATCAGAAGGGATTTTGAAAGTTATTTCTGTATTGAGTGCGCTCATTGCTGTGTACAATAATCCGAATGCTTGTGTCATTGTAGATGAATTGGACTCGGGTGTATTTGAATATTTGTTAGGGGAGTTACTAACTGTAATTGATGAAGGTGGTAAAGGACAGCTATTGTTCACATCTCATAATTTACGTGTGCTTGAAGTGCTACCGATTAAAAATCTTTGGTTTACAACATCTAATGACAGCAAACGTTATATTCAACTAAAAGGAATTAAAACGATGAATAATGCGAGAGATGTGTATTTACGTTCCATTCAGCTTGGTGGTCAAGACGAAGAAATTTATAAGGAGACGAAAACATACCAAATTAAACGAGCATTTAGAAAAGCAGGTGTGCGGGGTGACTAAAAAAGTAATACTTGTTGTCGTTGAAGGAGAAACAGAGCAAATTATTTTATTTGATTTTTTGGATGAATACTTCGCGCAATCTGAAGTTCGGTTTGATGTGCAGCGCGGGGATATGTTAAGTAGCTGGGGAAAGGCAAATGCCAACATTAAAAATACAGTAGGACAAGTTATTAATAAATATTTGGAAAAAAATAAGTTTCTCCCTCAAGATTTACTTGCAGTCGTGCATATAACAGATGCGGATGGTTGCTTTATACCACATGAATACGTAAAAGTGAGTGATGATTTAACAGATGCTCTTATTTATGCTGAAGATGGGATTTTAGTTGCGACGACTACGAAAAAGCAGCATATTGAGGACAGAAATACGCTGAAAGCAAAAAACATTAAAATACTTTCGCCGATTGAGTTTTTCACATTAAGAAAGAGGCGAATTCCGTACCAGTTATTTTACTTCTCCACGAATTTAGAGCACGTCCTTTGGGATGAACGCAATGAACGGCGAGATGAAAAAGTGGATAAAGCTGATGACTTTATTGAAACTTTGGAGTGTTCGATTGAGGACTACCTCAAAAAGTATTTATATATAGATGGACAGACGACATATGAGGAAAAAATGAAAAGCAGCTGGGCACATGTGATGGAAGATTTGAATTCATTGCAGCGTAGCACGAACGTACCATTATTAATGGATATGATTGAGCAAGTACAACAAGGTGGAAGTAACTTACAATGAAAATATAAGACATTCATATACAATAGAACGAGTAATCTCGCTAATTTCGGGAATAATAGTATTGATCGAAAGGAGAGATAGTTA
>JAVWKG010000039.1:0-24791 GCA_036638655.1 Lysinibacillus sp.
ATACAAAAACAGGTGTAGAAAAACGACTCGTTTTTCTACACCTGTTTTATTTTAGGGACTTATTAGACAGCCCCTTTCTTTTCACTATTAATAGGTCGATTGCTGTACTTGCTCACGCAGTGTTTTAGCAGCCGTCACCATATTCGCAAGAGCCGCAATCGTTTCAGGCTCTTTCCTTGTTTTTAAGCCACAGTCAGGGTTAACCCAAAACTGGTCTTTGTTTAAAACATGTAAGCTTTCCTTCATAATTGTCAGCATTTCCTCTTCACCTGGCACACGTGGACTGTGAATATCGTACACGCCAAGCCCAATCCCTTTTTCATATGGATTTACTTGAAGTGAAGTAATAAGTTCACCATGACTACGAGATGTTTCAATTGAAATCACATCTGCGTCGAGCGCACTAATAGGTTCGATAAAATCATTAAACTCGCAGTAGCACATATGTGTATGGATTTGTGTTTCGTCCTTCACGCTAGATGTTGCTAACTTAAAGGCATTCACCGTCCATTCTAAATAAGCACCTCTTTGCTCCTTACGAAGTGGTAACCCTTCTCGTAATGCTGGTTCATCCACTTGAATGATAGCAATGCCTGCCTCCTCCAGTGCTTCTACCTCTTTTCTTAATGCTAGTGCGATTTGGTAAGTAACATCTTTTCGTGAAATATCATTCCGCACAAACGACCAGTTTAAAATCGTAACAGGACCTGTAAGCATTCCTTTGACAAGGCGCTTCGTTAAATTTTGTGCGTATGCCGTTTCCTTTACTGTCATAGGTGTTTCCCACGCCACATCACCGTAAATAATTGGTGGCTTCACGCAACGAGAACCATATGATACGACCCATGCTTTTTGTGTAAACGCAAAGCCAGTTAGTTTTTCACCAAAGTATTCCACCATATCTGTACGTTCAAATTCACCATGGACAAGCACATCGATGTCTAATTCTTCTTGAATGGCAATCCAGCGCTTCGTTTCCTGTTCTACAAACATTGCGTATGCGGCATCAGACAGCTGCTTTTTACGCCACGCACTACGTGTGCGTTTGACCTCATCTGATTGTGGGAAACTACCGATTGTCGTAGTCGGGAATAGTGGCAACTGCAATGCTTTTTGCTGTAAATTAAGTCGCTCTTTAAAGCTCTTCTGACGCTCAAAATCTTGTTTGGAAATCGCCTGCACAGCCTTTTGAATTGTTTGATTATTTCGTACTGGATGATTTTTCAATGCTTCAATCGCCTTCATGCTCTCAGAAATTTTCTGATTGGTAGTATGATCTTTCACCTGGACATATTTTGCTACTTCGATAATTTCTATTAGCTTTTCATCTGCAAATGACAGCGCATTTTTTAAAACAAGGTCTAAATTTGTTTCATGTGCTGTTGTAACTGGCACATGTTGTAAGCTACAAGAGGACTGTACCCAGATGGCTTTGGCATCACTAAGTTGTTCAATCGCTTTCACTGTTGAACTTACTTCTGCTAAATTGGCACGCCAAATATCTCGACCATTGATGACCCCAGCTGCGAGTACTTTTTCCTTCGGGAAACCGAACTGACGCAGTGCCTGCATATTTTTTTCATAGCCATGTACAAAGTCTAAGCCTACACCGTGTACAGGCAGGTCTATTAATTGCTCGTAAGCAGATAATGATTCAAAATAAGTTTGAAGCATTATTTTTGCTTCCGGTACTGCCGATGTTAGTTGCGCATACATTTCCTTAACAAGCTGGATATCTTCTAAATTGAGTGTAGTAACAAGTGAAGGTTCTTCTAATTGAATCCACTCAGCCCCTGCTTCGACAAGCTCTTTTATAATCTGCGCGTATAATGGAATCAATTGTAAAATGAATGTGATTTGCGAAACTTTGTCATAGCCTTTCGTTAATTGACAAAATGTAAACGGTCCTATTAATGTCGGTTTCGCAGTAATTCCAAACGTCTCTTTTATTTCTAAAAATGCACGAAGTAACTGGTTGTCCGTCACTTTTAAATTTTGCTGTTCATATTCTGGCACAATATAGTGATAATTCGTGTTAAACCATTTTGTCATTTCACAAGCTACGGCTTCTTTGTTACCTCTAGCCATTGCATAATACGTGTTTAAATCGACACGCTCACCATCCCATTTAAAACGCTGCGGGACCATCCCAAGCATGACAGATAAATCGAGCATACGATCATAATAAGTAAAGTCGCCCACTGTAATATAATCTAAGCCCAGCTCAATTTGTTTTTCGACTCGCGCTAAACGAATCTCCTTTAACGTTTCTTCAAAAGCTTCTTCTCCTTGTTCGTTTTTCCAAAATCCTTCTAATGCTTTCTTCCATTCACGATTTTCTCCAATATACGGATAACCTACGACTGTACTTGTATACTTCAACGTTTCCATCTCCTTTTTTAATGACGAAAAAAACCACTTTCCTCAATGGGAAAATGGTTGTCAGTTGTATTTCAAAATTAGCTATAACGAAAATATACGAAGTTCGTAACAAACTCGTAGCACTCTTTCGTTTTCGCACAGTGCCAATATGGTCACTTCTCACCACCTATTTCCACGTAGGTTATTTGGTGTGTACTAGATATTGGCAGGTCTCCTGGCTTCTCATCAACACGCGTCACAGCCTTCCCAGTTCCCCAGTGGCATTTGTGATTTGCTCCGATTTACAGTTGCGGGACAGCGTCGGATTCTCACCGAACTTCCCTATTAAGCTAAACTTTCATTTAGCACCAACTCTTACACTTATTCAATTGTGCTATTACTATAACACAATCTATTGAAAAGTCATCTAAAATTTCTATATTTTTAGAAAAATATGATTAATCCTCTTGTTACTTCTTCAAATCAATAGTAATCGGATTCAGTGTTAGTTCCTTATAATCCGCGGTATCGCCTGTGGTAGCGGAAATAACGGTCTTAGCAAAATCATCTTCCGATATAACGTTAATATTATTTCTTCTTAGTAGCGCTGTTGTCACACCTACTCCAGCTACTTTCGTTCCAGTGAAATCCCCATTATATATCATAGAACTACCACAAGATGGGCTACGCTCTTTTAATATTACCGTCGTAGCATTTAATTCTCTAGCTTTATCCAGTGTAAGATATGCGCCTTTCACAAACTGTTCCGTCACATCCTTGCCAGACTTTGCGAGTACACGTGCCTTCCCATCAAGAACCGCTTCACCGTCGCCACCAATGATCTCAGCTGGTTCTCGTGGAGTAGACAATCCCCCTAATACCTCGGGACAAACTGTGATCGCTTTTTTTTCCAGTACAAGTTGTTGAATTCTTTCATCAAGACAATCTGTGCCGTTATACCGCACTTTTAAGCCAGCTAAACAAGAACTTATTAAAATCATCTATATTCCCCCGCTTCCTGCATCCTTATTTATATAGTACACGAATAGGAAAATGCCGACACCTTATTCTAGCGTTAGCATCACGATAACACCTGCATTGCCCCTGCAAAAACAAGTGGCAAGCGTTTTTATGAAATGGAAGAATTTTATCCTGTTCGAATCGAAGTTTATAACGCAGGAAATTACTTTTATCACGCACGGGCACCGTCTTTATCACGCACAAAACACGTTTTATCCACTTCCAGGTCTCATAATATACATTTGACATACTTTTCGACAACACCACCACATCATTAGAAAGTGGTACTTAAACATTTGCTGATTGTAGATCAAATGAATAAAAGGTTGTCACAGAAACCCAGTTTTCACTGATTTTCTGGACAACCCTTCTTCTTTTATTTTAATTGCATCGTCGTAATGCAAGTACCATCATTTTCAGAAGTAGAGAATGATGACTCCACCATTTTTCCTTCGTGCTCCATCTTGATCGTATACGTTTCATCGCGAGGCAGCCATAAATCAATAAAGCCATTAGCTGGTGTTTGCTTCGTTTCATCTACTACGACTTTACCTTTTGAATCTTCAATGTATAGAGCGATCTCTTTATTCGCCATTTCACCTTGGCAACCCGTTAGGCTATGGTTTGTGCAAGGATGCGTTTCAGTTACAAATGGTGCAATGGAAACGAAAAATTCATCCTTCGGCAAATCGTATGTTGACTCTTTTCCTTTTTCATTCGTCACAATTAGTTGCTTTGATGTAATTGAGGCCGTTTCGTTCTTCGTTCTATCCCCGCTATACGCACTAACCAATTCTTTCACATCGACTGTTTCACTTTCTTTTTTACCGTTATCCGCTCCATCAGAACTCTCTCCATTACAAGCACCTAATAAAACAGTAGCCAATAAAGTTACAGCAAACATTTTTAATTTCATCGCGCATCCACCTCTTATATAGTTCTTTCTACGTTATAAAACGCTGATAGTTTATAGTATACGCTATAAATTTGAAGAAAGTGTGCAGAGGAATGGTAGATTAAATTATTTGCCTATTAAAGTTTCAAACGTCTGCCAATGAGAAAGTCTTGGTAATTGCACATGCTGATTATATGATTGGTCTTTTAAAATAACTTTCGTCGCTATATTTTGCAATGTTTCGAGTACAGCTGGTTTATCATCCACATAAACATCTAAAGATAGCGCCTTAATCGTCTCGATTTTTTCGTAATCTTGCATGCCACAGAAGAAGTGCCCTTCTACTACAGGGAAGCCTTGTGCAATCATCCATTCACGTGTTTTCTCACAATATTTTTTAGGACGTGACGTAATATAATAAATGTCATGTCCTTCACGCTGTAATGCTTGCAAAGTTTCCAGTGCCCCTTCGAAAATTGGACAATCTGTAAAATATATGTCATCTAAAGAGCTATTCCACATCGCAAAACCTTCTGCATCATTTAACCCAAACGGCTCATGAATTTCTACTCTCTGTAGTGCATGAAAGGCTTCAATGGCTACATTTTTACTTAGTTTTTTATTGTATAGTTTAAATGCATGTGCACGTAAATTTATTAGTGTGTCATCGATATCAAAGCCAAGTTTCAATCGTCTATCCCCTTTCTCAAAGTATTACTGTGGCTTATTTTTAAATTGTGAGGAAAATGATTGCTCTTTTTCTATTTGGATCGCTTGCACTTCTTCTATTGCTGCTTGGCGGAGGTTTTCATATTGCGTGACATCAAATCCCTGTAAACCTCGTTCAGCTATTAACGAAGCAAGGCAATCGGCATCTTTTAAAGCGCTATTTAAACCAAATGCACCAGTCGGAGTCATCGTATGAACCGCATCGCCAAGTAATACAAGACCTTTTGTGCCCCAACATTTACATTGGCTACTAAATACATCAAGTAATACGAAGTCTTGCCACGATTTAATATGTTTTTGAACTGCCTCAGTTAGCATTGGAAATGCTTTTATTAATTGATCGATAAACAGAGTAAATGGCTGTTTACGTAATTCAGAGAATGAACCTTGGTCAATATTCCAACCAATTTGTATATAGCCCTGCGCTTGTGTAAAAAGTGCCAGCTGCTTACCGTCTATCATTGTCATTTTAATGGAAGGCTTCCAACCAATAGGTGTAGGAATCCTAGCCCATAGTAAATCAAAACCGTGCTTACGCTTCACCATCTCAATATTCGATTGTCTGCGAATCGTCGAATAGCGGCCATCCGCACCAACAATCAACTTGCTAGAAATTTCAATTTCATGCTCATTATGTCGTGCTAGTACACCGCAATAATGCCCACTTTCATTTTGAAGTAGCTTCTCTACATTTGTTTCAAGCATGAGGGTGAAGTGAGGAAATTTTTTCGCTTCATTTAAAATAACGGAGAGCAAATTCACCTGTGGCACATGAATGCTTAAATGTCCAATTTGAGGATGAGGTAAAATCTTCTTTAATTCAACACCATCTTGCCAAAGTTCAAGCTGTTCCATGCGCAGCAAGCCACTTTCTTCTAAAGCTTCAAAAAGACGATGCTTTTTTAAAATAGCCTCTCCTTCTTCATTCAAGTGTTCCCCGCGAAATGCTTTACCGATTGTTGCACTTTTTTCTAACAGGAGAACTGAAATATTTTGCTTTGCTAATAAATAGGCAAGTAACGCGCCACCTGGACCAGCACCTACAATACAAACATCCGCTTCATATTTCACTTTTCTCCACCTGCTTTGGATAAGCAATAATGCGTAAATCCTCTGCGATTTTTTCAAACGAATCAAATACCACGTCAAATGCTTCATCCATCATTGCTACATTTTGACCAGTAATGGGCGTTAAAGATAGTCGTCCACCTAAAAGTTTTGGTGCTATGTAGAGGATGTACTTATTAATCGAACCACTTCTTAAGAAAGAAGCATTGATGGCACCGCCACCCTCTACTAAAATATCAGTAATCCCGTATTGATATAGCTTTTCTAGCATTTCATCAATATTTAAGCCTTCTTCATCTTGCGCCACTTGCAAAATGGTCGCACCTTTTTCTTCAAATAGCGTGATTTTATGTGCATCCACAGCGTGACCGCAAACGAAAATGGTTTTTGCTTCAGCATTTAGAACTTTTGCATCCAGTGGTGTTCGTAATTGACTATCCATAATAATGCGAACCGGATTCTTCCCTGTTCCTTCGGGTAATCGCGTTGTTAATGACGGATTATCAGCTAGCACTGTTCCTACACCTACTAAAATAGCATCTACTTCATTTCTTAAACGATGTACATCCTCTCTCGCTGCCTCACCTGTAATCCATTTGGAATGCCCTGTATGTGTAGCAATTTTTCCATCCAACGTCATCGCATATTTTGAAATGATGAAAGGACGGCTCGTTAGCATATTGTGGATAAATCGTTCATTGAGCCTTTTTGCCTGTTCTTCTAAAATACCTACTTCCACTTCAATTTCTGCATCTTTAAGTAATTGTATCCCTCTACCTGCAACTTCACTATTAGGATCTTGCATTGCCACGACCACTCGCTTGACACCTGACTCTTTTACTAGATTTGCACAAGGTGGCGTTTTGCCATAGTGCGAGCAAGGTTCAAGTGTGACATATAAAGTCGCTCCCAATGCATGCTCACCTGCCATTTGAAATGCATGTACTTCCGCATGCGGTTCCCCTGCTTTTCTATGCAAGCCCATACCAACAATGACACCATCTTTTTCAATGATTGCGCCTACTAAAGGGTTCGGATTTGTATTTCCTTTCGCACTAGCAGCCAAGTCCAGTGCTATTTGCATATATTTTTCATCGTATTTCATCTTCCAGCACTCCTCTTACATTTTGTTATTCTTGCTGTTCTGGTAAATGCCCTGATTTTTCAACTTTCGTTTCTAAGTAAAAGCGGTTGGTATCCGTGACGCCGCCCCAAAGTGGGATATGTCCATCCACTAGTAAGCCATGCTCTGTTAGTGCTGCTAGTTTTTTAGGGTTATTTGTTATTAAGGTCACTGGCTTGCTGCGAAGAGCTTTCAAAACCTGAATGGCTTCTTCATATGAACGAGTATCATCTGCAAAACCTAACGCATTATTTGCCTCTACTGTATCTAGCCCCGCCTCTTGCAGTACATACGCCAATGATTTGGAGAATAAACCAATTCCCCGCCCCTCATGATCTGCTAAATAGAAAATGGCACCACAGCCATGCTCTACAATCATTTTCATCGACTCATGTAATTGATAGCCACAATCACAGCGTTGACTACCGAAAATATCACCTGTATGACAAATACTGTGCATTCGGATTAATGCATCGTCACGATTAGCAAAATCACCAAATACTAAGACGGATGATTGTTGAGTAGATGCTAGATTAGCCGAAATCAGCGATGCAAGAATAGCTTCTTTTGATAGCTTTGCATCTACCTTCACCCAGTTATACCACTGGAAAGTTGCTGAAAAGTCACCTTGTTGAACTGGTAACTTCACTGGTCCTACTAAACATAAATTGTCTTTATTTGCTGACTCAATTACTGTCATTTTATCTTGTAATATCGTTATAGTTTCATTTATTTTCATCATAGCTACACCCCGACTTCTAGTTTTAGTAACAAATTCTTGTTAGACATTTACTACTAAATTATTTTGTTAATCATATGACTTCAAACTTACCTATTGTAACTTACTTTATAATAATAACCTAAGTTAGTCAAACCTGACTACTCTAATTATTTTCCTACTATACTATTCGCATAAAAAAAAAGCAGTAATTCCATTTCACACGGATTACTGCTTTTTCATTATTAATAATTAGCCAATCAATTTCAAGCCAATCACTGCCCCGAGTACAACACCAATACAAACAATACGTCGCCAATCTTTTGACTCATTAAAAAATAACATACCTAGAATTGCACCGCCCGCAGTGCCAATCCCAGTCCAAATAGCATAGGACGTGCCCATTGGCAATGTAATCATCGCATAAGCTAATCCAACGAAACTGATAACAAACGCTAAGATCATTACTACAAGAGACTGCCAATTACGCGATTGATGGTATTTACCGATCATATACACGCCGAACATCTCAAAAAGACCTGCTAAAACCAATGCAACCCAAGCCATTATGCCTCCACCCCACGTTTCGAATCTTCACCAGTTAGCAGTTTTAACCCAATAACGCCTGCTAATAAAATGAAAATTAATACTATTTTACTTATACTAAAAGGCTCATCAAATAAAAGTATGCCAAGACAAACTGTACCGGCTGTCCCCAATCCAACGAAAACTGCATAGACAGTTCCTACAGGTAAAAATTCTCCTGCCCTAATAAGTAAATAAAAGCTAATACATATTGCAATTGCTGTACCCATCCATTCCAAAATATTATCAGCATGCTTTAAACCGACAACCCAGCCCACTTCAAAAAAAGCAGCAATAAAAACACTCATCCATTGTTTGTTCACCTTTTTGACCTCCATTAAATTTACACCTTTGATACCTTCATTTTGCTAATTTGTATGAAATGAAAACAACAAAAGAAGCCTAAGAAACACTGTGAAAACAGTATCTCCCAGGCTTTTATCCTTCCGTGTGACGCAAACGGATTTGCGCGTTTTCTCTCGGACCAGACTAGCCAAATGCTACGGAACCCTAGAAAACTTTTAACATCTTATTTTATTATTTACTATTATACACAAATTATCGCTAAATTCAACTTACACTCAATCTATTTTGTCACTGGTACATACCCTACTTTTTCAACAATAGCCTGCCCCTCAGCAGACAAAATCCAATCGATAAATGGCTGAATGTTTGGATTATCTGTACCTGCAGTTATTGCATAAAACTCAGAACTTATCGGATATTCACCTGTACGAATTGTTTCTTTTGACGGCGTTACACCATTTATAGATAATAACTTAATTTCATCATTTCCTACCATTTCTGTAGAATAAAATCGGAACGTGTAACCAATCGCATTTTTATAGTTTCTATACTTCGATACCTCGTTAATAATGCCCCCCATGCCAGCTGCTATATTTTCGGAAGGAGCTTCCATGATCGGCACATCACCCATTAATTTTTCCAAAGCAGATTGACTACCACTGTCAGCTGGACGCTGAAATGCACGAATTTCATCGCCCTTTCCACCAACCTCCTGCCAATTCGTCATTTCCCCCGCATAAATGTTCTTTATCTGTTCTATTGATAAATTATCAACCGCATTTTTATGATGTACAAAAAATACAAATGCCTCTCGACCAATCGGTGTCATTTTCAGTGTTAGACCCTTTTGCTCAGCAGTCTTCCGTTGACTTTCAGATGGCGCTGCCGCAAAAATCAAATCCACTTCTCCATCAAATAATTTCGAATACGCTATTGGTGTCGTATTGACCATTACTTCACTAGCGTATGGATTATATTCCTTTTGCGGGTATGTCGCCTGTACAAATGCTGCATAAAGTGGGTACATGGCTGTAGCTCCGTCGATTTTTACCAAAGGCTCCTCCATTTTAAAAGATACCTTCCCATCCATTGCTACGACTCTCCCATTATTTCCAAACGGCTCATACTCAAAAATATCAATCTCCGCATCAACCGTTGGAATACGCTCAATACTTTGATGATATACAGTTGGAATGACGCTAAGTAAAATGAAGACCATCACAAAAGCAGCAAAATTCCGTTTGCGTTTTTTTGTTGTGAAAAATTCAAAAATAGCAAACGCAGTTAGTAAAAATACACTGAGTGCTACTGCAGCAACTATCCATAAATAATAATATTGCCCATTCAACATAAAAACAAATGAGAAATTCCCCGCAATAAATAGTATCCCTAAAAATACCAACACCGCTTGCGTAACTTTCATTCAAATACCCCCTCCATGACAAAAATCTTATTTTGTGTAAAATTACACCATTATATATAAACACAATACAATATTTCCCTAATTAACACAATAACTTTCGTCATATATTTTCGAATATTGCATTATTTCGTTTTTCCGCTAAAATAAAAAGCAGTATTTATACATCAGGAGGATCACAATATTATGGCAATTGAAAAAGTACGGCAACATTTCCAACAATGGAATATACAGGACCGCATTCGTGAACTGGCTTCTTCTAGTGCGACTGTTGAACAAGCAGCTCAAGCATTAGGTTGTGAACCAGAGCGAATTGCTAAAACACTTTCTTTTTCAGTAAATGACGAACCGATTTTAATTGTTGCTGCTGGCGATGCTAAAATCGATAATGCAAAATACAAGGCGACTTATGAATCTAAAGCAAAAATGCTACTAAAAGAGGAAGTAAACGACCTAATCGGACATGATGTTGGTGGGGTTTGCCCATTCGGTGTCAACGAAGGTGTCACAATTTATCTAGACGAATCTTTAAAACGCTTCAAAACTGTCTTCCCTGCTTGCGGTAGCAGCAATAGCGCCATTGAACTAACAATTCCAGAGCTTGAGCAATTTTCTACATACAAAAACTGGGTTGATGTTTGCAAAAATTGGGCATAAAAAATACAATAGCGATGCAGAAAAAAGCAATTCGATTTCTTTCTGCATTTTTTTATTTTTTTCTTTCAAATCTCCGCTCGTTTTTCCTTGATAGCTAGTCTATAATGAACGATGAATGTATTAGTGTAATGGAAGGAAGTTAGAAATGGACAGTGCGAAAAATGTTCAAGTGAAGCAGCCTAAATATCAACAAATTGCTGTGGATCTAGCCTCAAAAATTTTAGAGAAAAGATATCAAATCGGCGATAAAATATACGCACGCTCCTCGCTTGCCAGCCAGTATGGTGTATCGGCTGAAACCGCAAGAAGAGCTATTGCCGTACTACAAGATTTGGAAATTGTACAAGCCTCTAAAGGCAGCGGAGTATTCATTAAATCTTATGAAAAAGCGGCCCAATTTGTCCGCCAATTCCAAGACGTGCAATCCATTCATGAAGTACAGCAAGACTTACTAAAAAGTATTCACAGCCAACAAAATGAATTATTGAACTTACAGGAGAAAACGAAGCAGCTCATTAGTAGAACCGAGCATTTCCGCTCCGTGAACCCTTTCATTCCTTATCAAGTCGAAATGACATCAAAAAGTCCATGTATTCACCAAACACTACAAACATTAAATTTTTGGTTAAATACTTCGGCAACAATTGTCGGCATTCGACGTGAAAACGAATTATTGCTTTCACCTGGACCGTATGCTTCTTTAGAAGAAGGCGACATTATTTATTTCATTGGAAATGATGAAAGTATAGAGCGCGTTCAGAACTTTTTATACCCAATTTAAAACCCGTTTAAACGCTTATATACTAGCGTTTAAACGGGTTTTTCCTGTTTTGTCGATTTGACATAAGTGACAACCCTTTGTTAAGGTTAGGTTGTTACTTGTTTATTTTTGGGTATCAACACCCTCCCAAATAGTCAATTCTACGAAAGGAGTGGTTCTATGGAAAAAATTAAAGTGGAGCATGTTTCCAAAGTTTTTGGCAAGCATATTCCCCAAGCATTAGAACTCGTCAAGCAACAAAAAAGTAAAACAGATATCTTAAAAGAAACAGGTGCAACAGTTGGTGTATACGATGCTAGCTTTACAGTAAATGAAGGTGAAATCTTCGTTATTATGGGGTTATCCGGTAGCGGAAAGTCGACACTGATTCGCTTATTAAATCGTTTGATAGAACCTACAAACGGTAGTATTTATATTGATGGTGAAGATATTTCAAAAATGGGCAAAGAAGCGTTGCAAACGATTCGCCGCAACAAAATGAGCATGGTTTTCCAAAATTTCGGTTTATTCCCTCATCGAACACTACTTCAAAATACGGAATACGGGTTAGAAATTCGAGGCATTTCGAAAGAAGAACGTCAAGCAAAAGCTGAGCAAGCTTTAGATAATGCCGGATTACTCGCTTATAAAGACCAGTATCCAAATCAACTTTCTGGTGGTATGCAGCAGCGCGTAGGTTTAGCAAGAGCACTTGCCAATGATCCTGAAATATTACTAATGGATGAAGCATTTTCTGCGCTTGACCCACTTATTCGAAAAGATATGCAAGATGAATTACTCGATTTACAACAAACATTGAAAAAGACAATTATCTTTATTACCCACGACTTGAACGAAGCATTACGTATCGGCGATCGAATTGCCATTATGAAGGACGGCTCGATTATACAAATAGGTACGGGCGAAGATATACTAACGAATCCAGCAAATGATTATGTCCGAACATTCGTTGAAGATGTAGATCGTTCAAAAGTATTAACAGCTGAGAGCGTTATGGTACGTCCCGTGTCCGTCAATGTCGAACTCGATGGTCCCGTTGTCGCATTAAAACGAATGAAGGAAGAAGCAGTTAGTCTACTAATGGCTGTCGATAAAAAACGTCATTTAAAAGGTTTTATCACAGCGGATGATGCCTTAAAAGCGGCAAAAAATCATGAACAAACGGTGCATAATATCGTGCAATCTGATATTTTAACTGTTCCTCCAGATATGATTTTACAAGATATTTTAGGTATGATTCACAACTCTCCTACCCCAATTGCAGTGGTAGACGGTGATCGCTTACTAGGCGTACTAATCCGTGGTGTTGTCATTGAGGCACTCGCTTCATTCACCGAGGAGGTATCAGCACATGAATAATTGGTTAGAAAATATCCCATCTTTACCAGTAGCATCTTGGGTAGAGTCCGCAATGGACTGGTTGACGAGTAATTTCTCATCTGTTTTTAGCACTGTACAAAAATCAGGGAAACTACTCATGAATCAGGTCACGGATTGGCTTATTAGTATGCCAGCAATCCTCATCATTTTACTGGTCGTACTCGTTGCATTTTTTGCAACAGGTAAGAAATTTGGTTTAGCGATTTTCTCTCTTATAGGGCTTTTATTTATTTACAATCAAGACTTATGGACGCAGCTAATGGAAACGACTACGCTCGTACTATTTTCTAGTATAATTTCTATCATTGTTGGTATTCCACTTGGTATTTTAATGTCCAAGTCGCGTATTGCTGAAAACATCATTAAACCGATTTTAGATTTCATGCAAACGATGCCTGGATTTGTTTATTTAATCCCAGCTGTTGCCTTTTTCGGTATCGGCATTGTACCTGGTGTTTTTGCATCCGTTATTTTCGCCTTACCGCCAACAGTTCGTATGACGAATCTCGGCATAAGACAAGTACCCAAGGAGTTAGTGGAAGCTGCTGATTCATACGGTAGTACAGTCGCACAAAAACTATTTAAAGTTGAAATTCCTTTAGCCAAGTCGACAATTATGGCCGGTATTAACCAAACTGTTATGCTATCACTTTCAATGGTAGTGATTGGCTCTATGATCGGTGCTCCAGGGCTTGGACGCGAAGTGTTAACAGCTCTTCAACGAACACAAGTTGGTAACGGCTTTGTAGCAGGATTAGCTTTAGTAATTTTCGCTATTATTATAGATCGCCTGACGCAAAGTTTAAATAAAAAGAAACAAGTATAGGAAGGATGATTCCATGAAATTCAAAACATTAGGTATGGCTTTAGGATTGAGTATTTTACTTGCAGCATGTGGCTCTGATGAGACTGATAATGGTAAGAAAGATGCAAAAGAAGTGAATCTAGCATATGTTGAATGGGATACAGAGATTGCTTCTACCCATGTAGTTGGACAAGTATTAGAAGATTTAGGGCACGATGTAACATTAACACCTTTAGATAACGCCATTATGTGGCAAGCCGTTTCAAAAGGTGAAGCAGATGGGATGGTAGCAGCTTGGTTACCAAACACGCACGCCTCACAATATGAAAAATATAAAGGCGATTTAGACGAGCTTGGTGAAAACCTCTCTGGCGCTAAAATCGGTTTAGTCGTTCCAAGTTATATGGATGTCAATTCAATTGAAGACTTAAAAGGGCAAGCCGACAAAACAATTACAGGCATCGAACCTGGTGCTGGTATTACGGCAGCAACAGAAGAAGCAATAAAAGAATATAGTAGTCTAAAAGGTTGGAATTTACTTACATCCTCTTCAGGCGCGATGACAACGGCTCTTGACCAAGCCATCACAAACAAAGAGGACATTATCGTAACAGGCTGGTCACCACACTGGAAGTTTTCTTCTTATGATTTGAAATATTTAGAAGATCCAAAAGGCATTTTCGGTGGCGAAGAAACAATTAATACATTCGCTCGCAAAGGGCTAAAAGAAGACAACCCTGAAGCTTACAGTGTGCTAGACAACTTCCACTGGACTGCTGAAGACTTAGAAAGTGTTATGCTTGAAATCATGAACGGCGCAAAGCCAGATGTTGCAGCTGAAAATTGGATTAAAGCGAATAAAGATAAAGTAGCTGAATGGACGAAAGATATTAAATAAGCATTTTTTTACCCACGTGAGCGTTTGGATACTCGCGTGGGTTTGTCGTTTTTTGCGGAGATTAGCATTTATCGACCCATAATCTAGTTTTATCGACCCTTTTCACAATTTTATCGACCTATTTTTATATTTTATCGATCCAATCACCCTTTTTATCGACCCAACACCTAAACCTCCCACCCCGCAACAAAAAAACGAGATATTCAACATGAGTGAATCATGTCAAATACCTCGTAAAATTCAAATAACAAGCACTTAATCCGCTTCCACCGTTTCAATGACAACATCGTTTTTCAATGTGTTGCCGATTGTGCATGCACGTTCAATGACAGCTACTAACTTTGCTTTGTAAGCTGCTTCTAATTGTGATGGGAACTGAACGGATACGTCGAAACGGCCAAAACGATTCGTTACGCCCTCGTCTTTAGATGCCGTAACATCAATACGTATTTCATTAACATCTACATCGATTTCATCTCGTTCCAAAACTTTTTGCAATGAAATCGAAATACATAAACCTAATGCCGCTTCTAATAATTCTTTCGGTGAAAGACCCTCACTATTCGGTGCCGTGCTGCCGATTACTTGAAACCCTGCGCCATTTGAAATTTCATTTTTTCCATTTGTTACTCGAATTGATGTCATATAATTTCCTCCTCAACTAGATGGCAAGCGACGAAATGATTTGGCTTAGCCTCTTTTAATACGGGTGTTTGTTGCTTACATACATCCATTGCAAACGGACAGCGCGTATGGAATGCACAGCCTGTCGGTGGTGACAAAGGAGAAGGAATTTCACCCTTCAACACAACACGGTCCTTCAAACGCTTATTTGTAAAATCTGGAACAGCTGAAAAAAGTGCCTTTGTATACGGATGTAACGGCTCAGCAAACAAGTCCTCAGTAGGCGCTTCCTCTACAATTGCACCTAAATACATAATACCAATGCGATCCGAAATATAGCGCACAACGCTAATATCATGTGTTATGAACAACAAAGTAAGCTTTAAACTTTTTTGTAAGTCTTTTAAAATATTCAATATTTGCGACTGAATCGACACATCAAGTGCTGAAACGGGTTCATCACAAATAATAATTTTCGGATTCATAATTAAAGCTCGCGCTATGCCCAGTCGCTGTCTTTGACCACCTGAGAACTCATGTGGAAAGCGGAAATAATGCTCTGGCTGAAGTCCTACCATTTTAAGCACTTCGAAAACCTTTGCTTCTCGTTCTTCACGATTACCAAGCTTATGAATAATGAGTGGTTCCTCTAAAATCATGCCTATCTTTTTACGAGGGTTTAAAGACGAAAAAGGGTCTTGAAATACCATTTGTAAATCTTTACGGACACGTCGTAATTCCTTGTCAGACATTTTCACTAAATCTTGATTTTGATAAAGGACTTCCCCCGCTGTTGCAGGCGTTAAGCCAAGTATCGTTCGACCAGTCGTACTTTTTCCAGAGCCCGATTCACCGACAAGACCGTACGTTTCTCCTTCATACAAGCGAAAAGAAACATCTCGCACCGCGTGGACATGGGCAGATGCACCAAAGAGCTTTCCAAATGCGCTATAGACAGGAAATTTTTTCTCCAATGACTTTACTTCTAATATTGGCTCATTGTTCGTTTCTTGCCCCATTCTATAGCGCCTCTCTTTCTTGCATAATTTCTTTATAATGCCAGCATTTCACTTTATGTCCTTCTGTGTACGTTGCTAGTGGCGGCTCTTGCTGACGACATTGTTCATCTGCAAATGGACAACGTGTTGAAAAACCACAGCCTTTTGGTACATTCGATAAAGGTGGTACAACGCCATCAATCACATGGAGCTTTTCCTCGCGATTACTATCTAATCTTGGAATCGAATCAATTAGCCCTTGCGTATAAGGATGGAGTGGCGTCGAGAATAACTGCTCTGTCGGCGCTTCTTCGACAATTTGCCCTAAGTACATCACCTTCACACCCGTACAAATTTCAGAAACGACACCTAAATCATGCGTTATAAATACAACAGCCATGTTTAACTGCTCATTAAGCTCGGTAATCAATTCAATAATTTGCGCTTGGATCGTCACATCAAGTGCTGTTGTCGGTTCATCTGCAATTAATAACTTCGGCTCACAGGCAAGTGCCATTGCAATACTCGCACGCTGCTGCATGCCCCCAGATAATTCATGAGGATAGTCATTGACACGTTGCTCTGGTGCAGAGATGCCCGTTAAGCGCAACATATCAATCGCCTTTTGCTTTGCTTCCTTTTTAGAAAGATGCTGGTGTAATCGAAGCACCTCCGCAATTTGATTGCCAATCGTATATACAGGATTTAATGATGTTAGAGGGTCTTGAAAAATAATCGAAATATCGTTTCCACGCACTTTTCGTAAGTCTGCTAATGATAAATCGAGCAAGTCTTTATCTTCAAATAATACTTCTCCTTCATAACTCACCGCATCTGTATGTTCCAGTAATCGTAAAATCGATTGCGACATGACACTTTTACCGCAGCCAGATTCACCAACAATACCGATAATATCACCTTGCGCTACTGAAAAACTCACACCATTGACAGCAGTCACACGACCACGCTCTGTTTGAAAATGTGTTTTCAAATTTTTCACTTCTAATAGAGGCGCATTGTTCATCTTTTTACCTCCACCTATTTTTTATGCTTGTGCTTCGTACGTGGATCTAAGAAATCACGAAGCCCATCACCTAATAAATTCAAACTTAACACCGTCAATACGACCATTATGCCTGGACAAACAACCATCCACCAAGCTTTATAAATGACAAGCTTACCTGCTTGTAAAATATTACCCCAACTCGGCTCAGGCGCTGGAATACCCGCACCTAAAAAGCTCAGCGCAGCCTCTGAAATAATCGCTTCCGCAAAAATAAAGGTCGCTTGCACTAATAACGGTGACAATGTATTTGGTGCGATATGTAACCAAATAATGCGCGTCTTACTCGCTCCTTGTGCAAACATAGCTTCTATATAAGTTTGTTCACGTATAACTAATGCTGAAGATCGTACAATTCGTGCAATATTTGGCGTAAAAACAATCGTCAGTGAAATAATAACATTCGTTGCAGATGCACCTAATGCTGCCATCAATGCGATTGCCAACAAAATACCAGGGATTGCTACTAAACCATCACAAATACGCATTAATACATTATCTAACGCTTTATACATGCTCGCATATAGACCAATTACTAAACCAAATAACGATGATAATACCGCAACTGCAAGCCCAACACCAATTGAAACGCGCGCCCCGTAAATAAGGCGTGTCATTAAATCACGACCAAACTCATCTGTACCAAGTAAATTATCAGCTGAAGGTGCTAATAATCGCTGTGTTACCTCCATTTTATATGGATCGAACGGCGTCAAAAAAGGACCAAACAATGCCATTAATACGAGTAACACAAAAATAGTACCACCAATAAGAAGCCCGTAATTAGATTTCAAGCGTTGCAATTGTAATGCACGTTGCTCTTTTTTCAGCCTTTTACTAATTTTGCTTATTTCTTCTTTTTCCTGAAATGAAACCATACAAACCCTCCTTATTTGCGATCTAAACGTACTCGTGGGTCAATAACACCGTACAATAAATCAATGATAAGATTAATGCTGACATACATAAGCGTTGCTACAAAGACAACACCTTGAATAACTGCAAAATCACGTCTTTCAATCGAATTAATAATGAGCTGACCAAGACCTGGTATATTGAAAATCGACTCTACAACAACTGCACCAGTAATAAGCGTACCAAATGTTTGACCAATTACCGTTAAAATCGGTAAAAACGCATTACGAAAAGCATGTTTTAGAAGTACTGAAAACTCTTTTAACCCTTTTGAGCGAGCAGTCTTCACATAGTTTAAATTCAATACTTCTAGCATAGACGAACGTGTCATCCTTGTAATTAATGCTGCCTGAATAGCCCCCAACGAAATACCCGGTAAGATTAAGTATTGCACATGTGCCCACAAACCATTTTCAAGTGGCTCGTAACCTGCAACAGGTAACCACTGCAATTGCACACCAACTACTAACATTAAAAATAGCCCTAGTAAAAAACTTGGCACCGCCATTCCAAGTAATGAAACACCCATGAGTGAAAAGTCCACAAAGCTACCACGCTTATAAGCCGCGATAATACCAAATGGAATCGCTAACAAAAGTGCAATTATTTGTGCCAAAATGGCGAGTGAAAGAGTTGGTCCTATATGCTCGGCAATCGCCTCTGTAACAGGCTGGTTCATAAAAATAGAATCCCCTAAATCACCTTTAAACAAATTACCAACCCAGCTAATATACTGCTCGGTAATCGGGCGGTTCAACCCTAATTCCTCATTCAATTCTTCTATCTGTTGCTCCGTCGCCTCTAATCCTAAAATTGTAGCCGCAGGATCTCCTGGTGTAATATGGATGATTAAAAATATGGCAACCGTTACGACAAATAGCACAGGAATGAGCGACAGAAGTCTCTTTAAAATATATGCTAACACTAGAATCCCTCATTTTAATCTAGAATGATAAATGGCGTCATGCAACTTGCATTGGATGACGCTAAAAAGCGAGGGTATGCCCGCAACTGATCATGGCGGTGTATACCCTCTGCTCCTAACAACAGAAGTTTCAAATTGCTCGTAGCCTTCGATTTTATTTGTTAGCGCTACTACTTCATTGTAGTGACCAATTACTGTAGATGAACCCAATTCATAAAGGAAGCCTTGCAACTTATCCCACTCTTTGTTTGCATCTTCAGGCGTTGCTGCACTGCGAATAGCTGCTAATGATGCTTTTACTTCATCATTTTTTAAGCCAGCCCAGTCAGGTGTTACTGCTAATAATTGCGGTGGTGTTGACTGATAGCCCGTACTTGCGACAAATAAATCCCATTTGTTTGGATCATTTTTAGTTTCAAGGAATGTTGGGAAATCATAGTTTTCCACTTTCACTTTCATACCAATTTGACGCAACTGTTCTTGAATAACGATCGTTGCCGCGTACATTTCAGCATAATCTTTTGTCGTTACTAATGTAATTTCCTCACCATTATACCCTGCTTCTTTTAATAATTTCTTCGCTTTTTCTTGGTTACCTTGGTTGTATAACTCCGCTCCAGCTTCAGATGCCCATTGCTCTTGATTCGCATTCATATATCCTGGTGCTAATGAGTAAAGTTCTGGTTTTGCAAAGCTTGCTAACATAATATCTTCATTATTTAAAGCCGCTAAAATGGCTTGTCGGTATTTTTCATTCGCAAGTACGCCTTGACTTGTATTTAAAAATGCAGTCAATGATCCACCTGGGAATGTACTTAATTCTACTTTTTTATCGGCATCTAATTGATCGTAGTTTTCTACAGGAATACTATCTGCTACGTCATATTTGCCTGTTTGAATACCTGCAATACGTGTTGAGTGATCCGTCACGAAATGGTAGTACAAGTTTTTCGTTGGTGCATCTTTACGACCCGCATATCCGCTAGGCTCAATATCAACTGCTTGATAAGCTTCGTTCTTTACTAAATGAATATACTGATCTTGCTTCCACTCTTCAAATTTATATGGACCTGTTCCAATATGCTCTTGAACACCTTCTGCTGGTGCTGCTTCAACAATCTCTTTTGGCATAATCGCTGCAAATTGTGCTTTTGATGAAATTAAAATCATCACGTCTGAAGTCGGCTGTGTCACTGTTAAGTTTACATTATATTTGTCTACAACTTCAAATTTTGCCCCTTCTAATAATGCCTTCGCACGAGATGAAGTCACTAACCAACGATTCATCGATGCAACAACATCTTCTGAAGTCATTTCTTTATCGTTGTGGAATTTGACACCTTCACGTAATTTAAATGTATACGTTAAACCATCTTCACTTTGCTTAACTGATTCAGCTAACATTGGCGTTGGCTTGTAATTCGCATCCATCACATATAATTGTTCGTATACATTTAATGCAATACCTAATGCAGCTGACGAAACTGTCATTGCTGAATCTAGTGTTGGTGGTTGAGCAGTAATCGCAATATTTAATGTATCTTTAAATTTTGCATTTTCAGTTGTACCTTTTGAACCTTCTTCTTTTTTACCGTCATCATTGCCACATGCAACAAGTGCAAATGTTAACAATAAAATCGAGAATAAAATACTAATCTTCTTGATACCCATCTCTTCGCATCTCCTTTTTATTTCATACCCATTTTGTAAGTGAACTGTGCCGTGATTTTTAATCTCTACTTGTTTAGTAAGAATTATCAACTACCTGAATATTAAAACATAGTAAACTGGTTGTCAATGGGGTATTTAATATTTCTAAAAATTTGTTCTATTAAAAATATACTTACTATAATACATGTTTCATCCTCAAAAGAATAGAAGAAGAACCTCCATATTAGCAGTTTTTTCTCTTACAAAAAGACTGTTAGAAAGTAAGTTCACTACTTTCTAAACAGTCTTTTCATTTGCTAAGACATTAATTGCATGTTAGTCATGCGTATGTTGAGTTGCGGCTTCTTGAATTTCCTCGTATGCCCAGTGTTTAGCTGTTACGTCTTTGAATACTTGTTGTGCCTCGTTTGTTTCAGGTAGGCGATCAAATAAACGATTGAGTACTTTGACTGCTTGGGCACGTGTTAAGTTACCTTTTGGGTTGAAATAATAGTTGCCGTCTTTCACATCACCTGTCATAATGCCGAGCTTAGTTACTTTTTGGATGTCATCATATCCCCAAAGTTCCGGTGATACATCGGCATAGTCACGTGGCTGTTCTTTCACAGTGCATGCTTGTAAATCAGGTGTTTTTTCACATTGCTTGTCTAACCAACGAACGACAATGGCTGCCATTTGCATTCTTGTCATCTTGCCCGTTGGATTGAATGTCGTATCTGTTGTGCCGTTCATAATGCCAAGTGAACGAACGACTTCAATGTCATTTTTCGCCCATACATTGGCTGTGTCTGTGAAACTTAATTTACTTGCTTCTGGTACGTTATTGCCCGTCAATTCACGTGCTAACATCGCCGCCATTTGTAAACGCGTAACGGCGTTGTTTGGCTTAAACGCACCGTCTTCGTAGCCTTGAATATATGGTTGATGTGTTACGACTTCAGTTGGATTGTAAAATTCATCCGCACCGTCAACCGTTAGTAAAGCGAATGTTGAGAAGTGATTCACTTCAAACGTGATTTGACGACCATTGACTTGTCCACGTAATACTTCGAACGTGCCATCACTATGCTCGATATATAGCACATGGTTGGCAACGTTGCTATCTTTTGGTGCTTCAAAAGTTAATAGCACAGGACGATTTTGTAAATTTGTACGAACCGTCAATGGTTGGGCGATGCTCTTCATTTTTGCAGGGGCATTTCCAACTAACGATTTAAGTGGTTCTTGTAAAAGTGCTCGTTGCAGAAGCGCTGCATTTCGTACCGCATCTTTTTCAGGCACAAGTTGAATTCGAAGTGATTCACTGATTTTGTTTAAAGATGTCGCTAACAATTCGACCATTTGTCCATTCGCTTGGAAGCGTACATTCAGTTGCGCATCCGCCAACTGCTGCGCGATTGCAGGAGACATTGTGAAATTCGCTTCATCGATGTTATTTTCGGTAAATGGCACCTGAATAATCCAAGTCCGACTGTCAGAATCCTTTAGCTTTTCTAACAGTTGTACAACTACACTCGCCGTAATTTCACCTGTTAAAACCGTTCGTCCATTCACTTGCGTTAATTTCACAGGTAACGGAACCGAAATGCCTTCACCACTAGTCGTTTGCAACGTCAGATCCGACTCGTTACTGATTGGTGGAGTCGGCGGTGTTACGACCGGAATGCCGTTCCACTTTGCATACAACGTCATATCCCCAGGCACTTTATCTGTATCGAATTTCCAAGCTGTAGCGAAACTATCTTCTGTATACCAACCACCGAATGTATAGCCATTTCTTGTTGGTCGTGTTGGTTCTTGCACTATTTCGTTAGGTTTCACTTTTTTAGTTGTGATTGGTGAACCGTCAGTTGTATCGAAAGTTACGACATACGGAATGACCCATCTCGCATACAATGTCATATCTTCTGGCACTACATCTGTATTGAAATCCCACGGTGTAGCGAAACTATCTTCTTTATACCATCCATCGAACATGTAGCCATTTCTTATTGGTGATGTGGGTTCTTGCACTGTTTCGCCCTGAGTAATTAATTGTGGACTTATTGTCGAACCATCATTTGATTGAAATGTTACTAATAACTTATCAATTGAGTGTCCGTTGGCAAGTGCATACTTATAAGCTGTTGAAGTTGGATTTGTCACTTTAAAGTTAACATTCTCATTATTCGATTGCTGAAATGCATTTGGATCGATTCTGACATTATTTTCATCTTCAAATGCTACGTTATACTTATAAGGTTCACTCATTGAAAACGCAGATGTCGCTACGGTTGCACCACTATTAATTAAAATATTCCCAGCTAGCTGATCTACAGCATCCTTAAAACTTTCTTCTCCATATGCTGTAATTTTTTTAAAATTGAGCTCTATATTACTGAATTGGGATGCGGCAAATGCTCTTGCCGGTACAGTGGTGATTATTGGGAAGGCTATTGCACCTTTTGTCTTTGCGTGATTAAATGCATAACTTCCTATGCTCTTAATTTCCGCTCCATTTAAAAGAATCTCACTAAAATAAACCCCTTGAAATGCGGTGTTCGGCACAATCTCGATATTTGGTAAGGCTATTGCATTCGTTGCCCGTGAATTACTAAATGCATATCCTTCTATGCTCTTAATCTTCTCTCCATCTAGATGAATCTCACTGAACTCAGTATTTGCAAGTGCGAAAGTCGGCACAGTCTTGATATTTAGTAAGGCTATTGCATTCGTTGCCCATGCTCCATTAAATGCATATTTTCCTATGCTCTCGATTTTCGAACTATCTTCAAAATAAATAGCTGTCGCTCGAGATAATTCAAAAGCTTTCTCCCCAATTGTTGTCACAGACTTCCCTTTATGCGTTGCGGGAATATGTAGTGGTTCTTTTGCCTTTTCATCCGCGACTTTGGTAATGGAAATATGCTCGCCTACCTCTGTACAAGTCACTTTTCCCGTTGTACAAGCATTTAAAGCTTCAACATATGTGTCCGTACTCGCTGTTTGTTCTGTTTGTGTAGCCGTGTTTTCAGGAGTTTTTGCGAATGCTAGTGAGCTACTGAAAAACGTTTGGGTCAGTAGTGTTGCTATGATAGCTAGTGAACATACTTTTGTCATTACTTTCCTCATTTTATCCCTCTTTTCTAGTATTTTATTTCATCATAATAGGTAAAGGTTAAAATTGGGTTAAAAAAATAAATACATTTCATTTTATTTTAAAACTACATACATTTCTCATGCTCCTAGTTGTGAATAGAAAAAAACAGGGTACATTAGCAACTAATGTACCCTGCTTTTATTTATATTGTAATAACATATTTATTAAAACTACCATAATAACAAGCGGCACGACAAATGTCATGAGAATTCGATATGTCTCATAATAGCCTTGTCCCATTTTGCTACCCATCAATAATTCTGTTTTCACAAATTCTTTCTTCACTACATGCATAATGAAAATCGCAATCAGGAAATTGCCTAGTGGCAGCATTAAATTCGATACTAAAAAGTCCGTCGCATCAAATACCGTTCTTCCAAAAATCGACACATCCGCTAGTACACTTGATGATAGCGCCGCTGGAATGGCTGCGATGAATACGACAGCACCTAATAACATCGTTAACTTTGCCCGAGCTATCTTCCACTTTTCGATAAACGCTGCGACGATAATTTCATATAAACTAAATGACGATGTTAATGTCGCAAATAAAAACAGTAATAAAAACAATGCTAAAAACAATTCCCCAAAAGGCATTTGACTAAATGCCACTGGCAACACCATAAATAGCAAGCCTGGTCCAGCAGCTGGCTCTAAATCAAACGCAAACACAACTGGGAAAATCGCTAGCCCTGCTAAAAACGACACAA
>JAVWKG010000040.1:0-17070 GCA_036638655.1 Lysinibacillus sp.
TAAAGGAGGTAATTATATGAGATATTTATTTGGATTCATTTTTTTATTAATAGGTATTTGGCAGCTAATAATAACCTGGCGAACATTCACAGGTCTCAAAAAAGACGGAGATAAAAGTACTTCTCCTTTTATTATGCTAGGTCTGTGGAATAGTTTAGTATTTGCCATAATTTTTATTGCTGTTTCACTCGGATGTTTCTTCATCAATTTTTAAATATTTCTATTTAAAATTTATTTGGTTTGTTCATTACTTAATTCTAGTATAAACCACGTTATTCTTTCATTCTCAACTAACAAGAGGCTTAAGTTGAAGAACAGGACTTGTGTTTACGATTATTCCTCTTAAATGCAAGTCCTTTTGTTATGCTCTCATAGGTCACAAGAAAGTCCATTGAATCAACTGTGAGATGAATCAAAGTGACCAACTGTGCGACTCAACAAATCTCAATGCGTCACAGTGCTGTTCTGTGGCATATGAAGGCTCTCAGAATACGCTAAACAGTTCCTCACAATGCTCCAAATACATATCAGCTAAAGGCTCTCTATGCTCCATAGCAATTGCTTTGAGTTGCTTCTTCTCCTCCTTAGCAGGATTCTTCCCTCCCCATTTCCAATTTCCAACAAGCTTGTCCATTGAACTAAAATCATTTTGTAATGTTCTAAGTGGTCGTCTTGCGTAGTCGTGGATTCCTGAGCTTTCAAGATTCGTTTATCAAGCTCCTGCGCCACTCTAGCATGATGAGTTTCACTTAGTAGCAACTCACTCTATTTTGATATATCATGCGAGCTTCATAACGCTTTGAGAAGTCATATCTAGGCTCATCAGAGATACCTTTTGCAAGCTCCTTCTCGTTACGGTCATACAGTATAGCAATGTTGTTTTTACGATGAATCCACTTCTCTTTTGTATCATCTTCACAATCTACAACCATAGAGCCACGAGAACCAAAGTAATGAGTTGTAAATCCATTTGCATCTGTTAGCTTGTCATAGACTACCTTATGATGATGTTTATATACCATAGGCTTATAATGACTTGGATAGTCAAAAGCTATATCCAAATTTGTTACGCTCCAATTGAACATTCCCATAAGCTCCATTAAGGCATTAGGTAGGCTTTCAGCTTCAAAGAAAGCTTTGTGAAGTGTGACACGAGCGTTATAGTACCTTCTCCATTGCCTAATTCTAGGTAACACCTTCATAGTAAATCCATACTGTTTAAGATGATATACACCCTCATAGTGCTTCAGAGCTTCTGAATATTTCTAATTAAAGCACAAAAAGCCCAAGGTATGAACCTTGAGCCATTGAATTTAGTGATTAATCTTGTAGTGATTTAATGCTTTGTAAACCGCCATTTTCAAGTATGGCTTTGCTTAGAGCTTTACCTGTCGGTGTTGCTGCTAAGCCACCACGTGCTGTTTCTTTTAGATTCGGACTCATCGACAAACCAATTCGATACATTGCACCAATTACTTCATCACATGGGATACGACTTGTTATACCTGCAAGTGCCATGTCAGCTGCCACTAGTGAGTTTGCTGCACCCATCGCATTTCGTTTAACACAAGGCACTTCTACTAAACCAGCTACTGGGTCACATACTAGACCAAGCATATTTTTCAAAGTAATAGCAAATGCCTCAGAGCATTGTTGCGGGGTACCACCTGCCATCTCAACAATTGCGGCCGCAGCCATACCAGCTGCTGAACCCACTTCAGCCTGACAACCACCTTCTGCTCCTGAGATTGAAGCATTATTGGCCACGACAAAGCCAAAAGCACCTGAAGTAAATAAATAACGAATCATTTGCTCACGCGTTGGATTCAACTTTGACTTCACCGCAAATAAAGTGCCTGGCACAACGCCAGCTGACCCAGCTGTTGGCGTCGCACAAATTGTACCCATCGCTGCATTTACTTCATTCGTAGCGACAGCTTTGCTTACAGCGTCTAACAATAAATCGCCTGACAAAGATTTCCCTGTACCAATATAGTTTTGCAATAGCACCGCATCGCCGCCCGTAAGCCCCGTTACTGATTGCACACCTTTCAAACCTCGCTCTACAGCCTCTTCCATTACAGTTAAATTACGATCCATTTGGTTCATAATTTCCTCACGCAACCGCCCACTTATTAATATTTCTTGCTCAATCATCAGTTCTGAAATGAGCTTATTTTCTTGCTCTGCACGGGCAACTAATTCACGCACATTATGAAACAATACATCCATTCTTCCCCACTCCTTGTTGTTAGTTATTTATTTTCGATACTTTTGTAATATGAGGAATTAACGCTATTTGTTGTAATACTTTATCTTCAATATTTTGATCGACTTCAATTACCATTAACGCAGTCAATCCTCGTTCAATGCGCGACACTTCCATATGCGCAATGTTCACCGCATGCATTGCTAAACAATTAGCTACATTCGCAATACAACCCGCTCGGTCATCATGCACAACAAGAATCGCTGGCATACCGCCTGTTAAACGCAGTTTGAAACCGTTTACTTCACTCACTTCGATTTTCCCGCCACCAATGGAAATACCAACAACTGACATTTCACCATCATCATCACCAAGTACTAATCGTGTTGTATTAGGGTGTTCTGTATTGGCTGTTTCAGGGATAAATTCAAATGTTAAACCCGCTATTTTCGCTTCTTCAAAAGCTGTTTTAATGCGCTCGTCAAACGTATCATAATTCAATAAGCCACCGATTATCGCAACGTCCGTACCATGACCTCGATACGTTTCCGCAAATGACCCATACAAATGAATTTTCGCCCACTTCGGCTGGCGTCCAAATAAATCACGCGCCACACGACCAATCCGTGCCGCCCCAGCTGTATGTGACGAAGAAGGCCCAATCATAACGGGTCCGATAATATCAAATACCGATGTAAATTTCATATTCAAACCCCTCAATTCTATATATTTTTTTATACCTCTATCATGCTTGAAAGTCGTCTATAAAGTAAAGTATTAGTATATTTAACGACTAATAAAAGCGTATTCGTACTCCTCCACTTTCGCCTACAGGAGCCGACCGCGACATCACTATAAAGTTATACTTTATCTCACGCGTGTTGATTATACAATTCCCACCAGAAATAATTGAAGCAGCAGGTTGATTTCCGCTACGGGGTGCTCGCTTTCCGCGGGGCGAGCGTTGAGCCTCCTCGTCGCGAAAAGCGCGCTCCTGCGGGGTCTCACCTGTCTCGCTAATCCCACAGGAGTCGAGCCCCCCTCCGCTACAATCAACTACCAAAATGTCGTGACATACTGAAGTGTAGAATAGGAAACAACCAGTTTTAAGTTAAATAGCGTCCTAATATTTCCCTAATCAACACGCTTGATACTTTATCTTTTAAAAAATTTGCACTTAAGATTAGGCTACAAATTTTTAATGGTAGGTTTTATCCTGCTCGAATCGAAGTTTATCACGCAGGAAATTACTTTTATCATGCACGGGTACCGACTTTATCACGCACAAAACACGTTTTATCCGCATCCAGGTCTCATCTTACACATTTCACACACTTTTCGACAACACCTACTAGAGCAGGCCACGACATTATACTTCCTTATCCTTGAACAAAGAAAAGACTGTCCACTAAGTCATTATCGACTTACCAGACAGTCTTTTCATCTACCCAGAAAACAAACTACTCTACCGAAATAATATATGGATATAAGCCTTGCTTTCCATTAAACACTTCAACTTCAGCATCCGGATAGTTTTCCTCAATAAATACCGCAAGCGCAGATGCTTTTTCTTCTGTCGCATCCTCACCATAAATAATTGTGATGATTTCTGAATCTTCATCCACTAAATCCCCAATTACTTTTTTCGCTGCATCTTCAAGCGCTGGCGTAGAAAGGACAATTTTTCCTTCTGCTATAGCCATAAAGTCATCTTTATGAATTTCCACACCATCAATAGATGTGTCACGAACAGCAAACGTTACTTGACCCGTTTTTACATTAGCGAAAGCACCCGTCATCGCATCTTTGTTTGCTTCAACAGAAGCCTCTGGATTAAAGGCAAGTATTGCAGCCATCCCTTGAGGAATCGATTTTGTAGAAACAACAGCCGCTTCAATATTAAGTAACTCAGCAGCTTGTTCCGCTGCCATAATAATATTTTTGTTATTCGGTAATATTAATACGCGCTCCGCACCAATTTCTTGCACAGCCTTCACGATATCCTCAGTTGAAGGATTCATCGTCTGACCACCCTCAATAACATATGAAGCACCAATAGAACGAAGTAAGTCAGCAATGCCTTCACCCATCGCAATTGTTACAACAGCGTAAGGATGCTTTTCAACTTTTTTCGCAGTTTTTGAAGCTTTGTGATCATCACCAACAATTGCCGAATGCTGTTCACGCATATTATCAACTTTAATCTTCATTAAGCTACCGTATTTTTGCCCCATCGCAAGAACTGCACCTGGCTGTTCAGAGTGAATATGCACCTTCGCGATTTCTTCATCAGAAATGACAAGTAAAGAATCACCTAATGGGTTTAACTCATTTCGGAATTTCTCTTCATCAAACGGCTCTTTATCGTCTTCAAGGCGTACCATAATTTCTGTACAATAACCGTATTCAATATCAGCCGTATTCATGAAATCTTGTGCACGATGATGCTCAGCATTGATAAGATCATCTAATGTTGCATCATTCTTTTCAGGAAGTGGCTCACCCTTTAGTGAAGCAAGGAAACCTTCATATACGAACAGTAAACCTTGTCCACCACTGTCAACTACACCAACTTCTTTAAGAACAGGTAAAAGATCTGGTGTACGATCAAGAGAAGCTTTCGCCTCTTGCATGAACGCTTCCATTACTACAATAATGTTATTTTCTGTTTCAGCAACTTCGACACCTTTTTTCGCCGCTTCACGTGCCACTGTTAAAATAGTACCTTCAACAGGCTTCATAACCGCCTTGTAAGCTGTATCTACACCAGCTTGAAATGCAGCCGCAAAACTCTTCGCATCAATCGTCGCTTCTTTTTCAATCGCTTTACCAAAACCACGGAATAATTGCGATAAAATAACACCTGAGTTACCACGCGCGCCCATAAGCAATCCTTTTGAAAGACCTTGAGCTGTTTTACCAATATGTTCTGTCGCCTGAAGTTCTGTTTCCTTCGCTCCCGAAGTCATGGATAAGTTCATATTAGTCCCCGTATCACCATCTGGGACCGGGAATACGTTTAATGAATCTACATAATTTGCATTTTGGAATAAATGATGAGCACCTAATTGCACCATTTCAGCAAATTTTAAACCGTCTAATGACTGCATTCGAATTACTTCCTCCTCTTACACATTCGCTACACGAACGCCTTGTACATAAATATTCACAGATTTAACGCTCATGCCGAGTGTTTTATTTACCGTATATTTCACTTTTGACTGCACTTGATAGGCAACTTCTGAAATTTTCGTGCCGTAACTTACGATAATATACATATCAATATGTAAATCTTCTTCTTGTTGTCGGATAACAACACCTTTTGCGAAGTTTTCTTTACGTAAAATATCAGTTAGGCCATCGCGTATTTGATGTTTCGATGCCATACCAACAATACCGTAACATTCAATAGCCGCTCCGCCTGCAATTTGTGCAATTACATCGCTTGAAATATCAATTTGGCCGAATTCATTTTTTAATTCAATTGACATAGAAATGCCCCCTTGGCTCTTTTTGACTAATCTATATTGTACCATTATTCATTTATAATACGCAACCAAATAAGGCATCTAAGCGCACCGTAGCAACGATTCAAACATTTTACAAACGCTCTCAAAACGCTAAAGAATGCCATGCAAGTGACAGCAGATAATATCGAACATAGTTGTACTTTTAAAACATGAAATGGTGCGCGTGATAAAATCCACCTAAAGAACAAATGCGCAAAAGCGCTCGTTCACATCCAACAAGCTGCTTACGAGCCCTCGGGCGAAAGTAAACGTTCTACCTACTTTCGCTAGAGGGAGCAAACCGCGACCTCAAGGATGTAGCGCAGTTTCCTAGACGACACCAATGCCTTAGGTTATCCACAAGGCTTAATTTTATAATTTCCTTCACAATAAAAAAAGAGACACCTTTTGACAGGTGTCTCTTTTATGACTACAATTTGTTTAATTCTAAAGAATTAAAGTTTTACTACGTTAGTAGCTTGTGGTCCGCGGTTTCCTTCTTCAACGCCGAATTCAACTTTTTGACCTTCTTCTAAAGCTTTGAAACCTTCGCCTTGGATAGCTGAGAAGTGTACGAATACGTCGTTTCCGCCTTCAACTTCGATGAATCCAAAACCTTTTTCTGCGTTAAACCATTTTACTGTACCTTGTGTCATTTAAAAAACCTCCAAAAAATAAATTGAACAATATAATTCCTTCAATACACAAAAAATAGCACACATTTTAAAGATCACGAGCGAACACGTTCACTTTTTTAATATGTGAAGTCATTGTTACGATGAAGCAATTTAATTATTAATTCGATTATATAACAAGAAAAATCATTTGTCGAGTATAAAACACAAGAAAATAATCGTAATTTTGCGTCATTACGAAAACATGTATTAGACTTAAAAGAAATCCTATAAAAACGCTATCATTCCTATATTATTATTTCAAATTTGTCTGTAAAGGTTTTTTTCTTGAAAGGTTGTGTGAAAACTATTGCACTCGACGTCGACCTATGTTAAATTATTATGGTATGTGAAATACCGAACTGAAATAATAATCTTTCAGCATCAACTGTAAGGAGGGAATACAACATGCCAAAACAATGTGTAATCACTGGACGTAAGGCTCGTACTGGTAACAACCGTTCCCACGCTATGAACTCTTCAAAACGTACTTGGGGCGCAAACCTTCAAAAAGTTCGTATCTTAGTAGACGGTAAACCAAAGCGTGTATGGGTTTCTACTCGTGCTTTAAAATCAGGTAAAATCGAGCGCGTTTAATCGCTGCTTAATAAAAAATCGATTTCGCTACTCAGCGTAAATCGATTTTTTTCATTCTGTTTAAGTTTTAAGCTGTGATAAGAAAAAATCCGACTACATATTAGTCGGATTTTTTTACTTTCTTCTCTTTGCGGAATAGTTGAATACAAGTTCTCGTAACGCTACTCACAATTTTAGGCAATTGGAATGTATATACTTTCAACGTCTCTCCCCCTCACGCTAGTCTATGCTTCTTATCATTAAACATATGCCTTGCGTAAAAGATATAGACCCATAATCCGCTATGATTTCATTACTCGTGAAACGTGAAGAGCCTAATTCAATCGTTTCATTAGTTGTCTCATACTTGACGCCTCTAAGCGTGACATCCTCAATTGCTTGTTCATACGCAAAAAAGGACAAGTAACTGTATTTTACATCCGCTTTTATATGATGTGTACCAGGTAATAAAAATTGCATGCTGTTCTTATTATTCTCGATCAAAATCGGCAGTGTAGTATATTCTCTCTGAAGACGGTAGATAGAACGCATAGCTGCCTCATAATGATCTAAACGACCACCTGTTACACCCGTTAAAATGATTTGGCTCGGGTTATAAGCTAAAGCCTTTAACAATGCTAAATCAGTGTCTGTTTCATTTTTCTCTTCATTAAATCGTTTGGCATCTGTTGCAGCTTCAAGAACAAGTTGAAACTCCTTCTGCGATAAAGAGTCAAAGTCTCCTACAATGGCAGTTGGCGTAATTCCTTGCTCAACAAGATACAGCGCTCCACGATCAGCCCCTATAAATAAGACATCTGCTCTACTCTTAAATTGTTCAAATGAGCATAATTCGGCTTTCGGACCACCCGCACAGATGACAACTAAAGTCATTCTTTAATCGCTTCTTCACCAGCAGCTAAAATCTCTTGCAATGCCGCTGCACGATCTTCTTTACTGTAAATAGCTGAGCCTGCTACAAAAATTGTTGCACCCGCTTTTGCACAAGGGACAATTGTTTCTGCATTAATGCCGCCATCAATTTCAATTTCAATATTTAAACCACGTTCTTTTATAATAGCAGATAATGCTTCAATTTTAGGGACAACAGAATGAATAAACTTTTGACCACCAAATCCAGGGTTAACCGTCATAAATAACACCATATCAATATCCTCTAATACATGTTGGATACTTTCAATTGGCGTATGCGGATTTAACACAACGCCCGGTTTCACACCAAATGAGCGGATTAACTGAATTGTGCGGTGCAAATGTCGGCATGCTTCTACATGGACCGTAATATAATCAGCACCAGCTTTCGCAAATTGCTCAATGTATTGGTCTGGATTTTCGATCATTAAATGAACATCCATTGGTAATGTTGATAACGGACGAATCGCTTCAAGTGCAATCGCTCCAAATGAAATATTCGGTACAAAATGGCCATCCATTACGTCAATATGAATAAGCTTTGCCCCCGCTTGTTCAACTTCCTTAACTTCTTCTCCAAGTTTTGCGAAATTCGCTGCTAAAATTGATGGTGCTATTTGTATCATTACTAATACCTCGGCTTTCTTTCCATAATTTCTTGTATAAATTGTTCGTAATGTTTATAACGATAATGACAAATTTCTCCCGCTTCTACCGCGACCTTTACTGCACATTTTGGCTCTTTCAGATGCAGGCATCCTCTAAACTTACAGTCCTCCGAATGCTTCGCTATTTCCGGGAAACATGCACCAAGTTCTTCTTTTTCAATGATTTCAAAATCAAATGAACTGAAACCTGGTGTATCTGCAAGTAACCCATCACAAACTTCTATGAGCTCTACATGGCGTGTCGTATGCTTACCACGACCTAGACTTTGCGAAATTACACCTGTTTTTAAATTTAAGTCAGGAATAAGTGTATTTAATAATGTAGATTTCCCGACACCAGATTGACCAGCTAAAACGGATGTTTTGCCTTTTAATATCGGCTGCAGACGCGTAACAAGCTCCGCCTCATCTTTATAAGTTTGTAAAACTTTATAGCCCATCTTTTCATAATCTACAATATAATTTTGTAGCTCTTGTTTCTCCGAATCTTCTAGTAAATCCATTTTCGTTAAACAAATAATTGGATGTACATGGAATGATTCGAGCACAACTAAAAATCGATCGAGCAAAATCGTATTAAAATTTGGTTCTTTTACTGAAAACACTAAAATACCTTGATCTATATTTGCAATTGGTGGGCGGACAAGCTCATTTTGGCGTTCAAATATTTTTTGAATCGTTCCATCTGAACCTTCTACTTCAAGCGTATATTCCACAAAGTCACCTACTAAAGGCGACTCTCCGCGGTTACGGAAAACACCGCGGCCTCTGCACTGAACTAATTCAGCACCATCATATACATAATAATAACCACTTAGTGCTTTACGAATTTGGCCTTGCGCCATCCAACTCCCCCTTAGAGTTCAAACTTTCATCGTTCACTGTATTTAACATTACTATGTCAGAAACTTACCGAGTCGGCTTCAATTATTTTAGAGTCACGCACTATTTTATAATTACCTTTTTCACCTTTAATTAAATTAAACGGTATGCTGTATGTCGTGTCACTTTTTATTGTGAACTCTTTAAACACGTCTTTAATCGAGTGCGTTTTATCTTCTATAAAAATTTGAACTGTTTGCTCTACGCCTTCTTCAAATGGCTCTGTTGGCTCATATGGGATAACAACTGGTAAGTGGAAAATTTCCGGCTTTACTTCTGGACCTTTTGACAACACGACTTTAATCGATTCGCCGCCCTCTAGCTTAGTACCTTTTGAAGGTTTTTGAGAAATAACATTTCCTACTGAGATCGTGTCGGAATTTTCATGTCCCACTACTTGAATAGACCATCCATTTAAACGCGCATAGTCATTTAAAGCAGCTTCACTATAACCTACAACATTCGCTAAAGTCATCATTTTTTTCCCTAAGCTTACAGTAAATTCGATTACCGTATTTTTCGGATCAACTTCTTCACCCATCTGCGGCTTTTGCTCTATAATCGTTCCTTGTTCATCATCCGAATATTTCTCAATTACTTTAATTGGTAAAAATTCACTATCTTCCAACATCGATTGAGCTTGCGTAAGTTTTAGTCCTGTATAATTAGACATTTTTGATTTCTCTATACCTTTACTAACAACAATGTCAATTTCGGCACCTTTCGGACGCTCTGTTCCGGCAGTTGGATGCGTTTCAATAACTTTATCTTCTTCAACTTCTTCATCGAACTGATCTGTTCGCTTACCAACGACAAAGCCCATTTCTTCTATTTTCCGTTGCGCTTCCTCGGTAGTCAAACCAGTTACAGTCGGCACTTCAATCTTGTCAGGTTTAAACATATCGGTTGCAAAAAATAGCACCAAAAATAAAAGAACGATGGATGCCAAAATACCGCCTACAATTTTAGGCCATTTTTTCTTTGGCTTTCCTTTTTTACTTTTTTGTACTACCTGTGCTTTCGGTGTCTCCATTTTAGGCGTTGCTTCTAATTGACGTGTTTGAAATAAATCAGATTTTGCATGTTGAACAGGGTCTTTAATAACTGGCATTGCTCTTGTTGCATCGTTATCTATTGGCACCTGAAACTTTTGTTCATTCATTCTGTTTAAAGAGAGTGCTGAATCTAAGTCTGCTTGCATTTCCTCTACATTTGCATAGCGATGAGCTGGGTCCTTCGCTGTCGCCTTCAATACTACATTTTCTATACTTTGTGGAATTGTTGCATCAAAAGCTCGTACAGAAGGTGTTTCTGACTGAAGATGCTTCAAGGCAATCGACACTGCCGATTCACCTGAGAATGGCAATTCCCCTGTTAACAGCTCGTACAGTACAATGCCGAGTGCGTAAATATCCGACTTATTTGTCGCAGTTCCCCCGCGCGCTTGCTCAGGCGATAAATAATGGACCGTCCCAAGAACTGAATTCGTTTGTGTAAAAGATGTTGCACTTAATGTCATAGCAATGCCGAAATCAGTAATTTTCACATTACCTTCTTCGTCCAACAATATATTTTGAGGCTTTATATCTCTGTGTATAATGTGGTTTTCATGTGCATCTGCAATAGCCGAAATTAATTGCCTCATAATGTGCACACTACGTGCTGGAGAAATTGGTGTAAACTCCTGTATGTATTGCTTTAATGTTTTTCCACGAACATACTCCATCACAATATAGTGCAGGTCACCATCGTCCCCTACATCATAAATACTTACAATATTCGGGTGTGTAAGACTTGTAGCAGAAAGCGCTTCTCGCTGAAAACGACGATGTAATTCTTCCTCATTCGTAAAGTCATAACGCAAAATCTTAATAGCAACATCACGATTTAAAATAATATCATGCGCTAAATATACATTCGACATGCCACCGCCACCGATTAACTCAATAATTTTATAGCGATCACTTATTCTTTTCCCTACAATCATACTTACACCTCCTCATATCGTGTTGTGAGTAGCACTAGTGAAATATTATCCTCGCCACCACTAGCATTTGCTAATTTTACAAGTTTTCGACCTTTTTCTTCTATTGCATCGGGATACGTAATAATTGATGCCATTTCATGCACTGTTAGTTTATTACTTAAACCGTCAGAGCATACAAGTAAATACGACTTTGGTGCAAGTTCAACTTCGTAAAAATCTGGTTCAATTGTTGCTTCTGTCCCAATTGCTTTTAAGATGAAGTTTTTCCGAGGATGAGTCAAAGCCTCTTCCTCGCTTATTTCACCATTCTCCAATAGCACATTGACATATGAATGATCTTTCGTCACTTGCTCTGCACCGTCGCCAAAGAAATGATACACGCGGCTATCGCCTACATGTGCTATTAAGCAATTAGTTTGCTCAATTAACACTGCAATAAACGTCGTCCCCATTCCTTTACAGTCTTCATGTGATAAAGAATGTTCATAAATGCCTTCGTTCAAGTGCAGGATTGATTGTAATAACCATTCTTTTTTCGATGCAGTAGTTTCAAAAACATGCTTCTCTACTTGCTGAAAAATGACTTCCATTTCTTTCATTGCCATATCACTCGCGACATCACCAGCGTTATGACCGCCCATTCCATCAGCTACCAAAGCAAGTGCATAGCCATCTGAACGTTTAAAAAATGCAGCACGATCTTCATTAATCACTCTTTTTAAACCAATATCACTTTCGACTGTGTATTTCATCACTTTTTACCTCGTCTCTTCAGATCTCTCTTGTGCACGTAATTGACCACACGCCGCTGCGATATCAGAACCTTGCTCTCGGCGGATCGTTACGTTAATACCATTTTTCTTTAGTGTTTTTTCAAAAGCAAAAATTTTACTACGAGATGTACGGACATAATCACGTTCTGGTACATAGTTTATAGGAATTAAGTTCACATGGCATTTAATTCCCTTAATAAGTGCTGATAATTCTTCTGCAATTTCAACTGAATCATTTTCACCAGTCATTAAACCATACTCAAAACTTACACGTCGGCCTGTTTTATTTGTATAGTAGCGAACCGCTTCCATTAATTCATCCAATTTATATGCGCGTGCAATTGGCATTAACTTTTGACGTGCCTCTTGGTTTGGTGCGTGTAGTGATACAGCAAAGTTAATTTGTAATTGCTCATCCGCGAATTCATATATTTTAGGCACAATTCCTGATGTTGAAACTGTAATGTGTCGAGCACCGATGTTTAAACCTTTTTCATGGTTAATAACTTTTAAGAAGTTCAACATCGCATCATAGTTATCGAATGGCTCACCAATTCCCATAATAACGATATGGCTTACACGATCATCTATTTCATCCAACGTTTGTTGCACTTTCACAACTTGCTCTACAATTTCCCCCGCAAGTAAATGGCGTTTTAACCCACCAAGCGTAGATGCACAAAACGTACAACCTATACGGCAACCAACTTGTGTTGTCACACAAACTGAATTTCCATACTCGTGACGCATTAACACCGTTTCAATAGAATAGCCATCTTGAAGCTGGAATAAAAACTTAATTGTGCCGTCCTTTGATTCCTGTTGAATAATCGTTGAAAGTGTTGTTAATGTAAAGCTTGCTTCTAACTTTTCGCGTAAGCCTTTTGATAAATTCGACATTTCTTCAAATGTTTTCACACGTTTGTTGTATAACCACTCAAAAATTTGTGCAGCACGAAACGACTTTTCGCCATTTTCCTTTAACCACTCTTCTAAATGCTGCAGTTGTAGTGAATAGATTGAGTCTTTCAATTCCACTTTTTCTTTTTTAACACGACGAACAGGCTTGTCTTCTACTTCCCCGACTAAGTCATTAATTCGTTCATTGAATTCATTTTGATCCATTAGTTAGTTGGATTCTCCTTTTTTGCGAAAAGCTGCAACGAAGAAACCGTCGCTACCAAAGTCTTGTGGGAATACTTGTAACATACCACCCACTGCTTTTTCCGCTAATTTTGTTGGTAAAGATTCTAGTTGTATTGCTTCCATCTCTGGATGCGTTGCTAAAAAGGCTTGTACAGTGCCTTCATTTTCTTGTTTATCGACAGTACAAGTACTGTAAACTAGCTTCCCGTCTTGCTTTAACACTTTTGTTGCCGCATCAAGTAAGTCTAGCTGAATTTTTTGCAAGTTTTCTAAGTCTTCTTCACGCTTCGTATACTTAATATCTGGTTTACGACGCATAACACCTAAACCACTACATGGTGCATCAACTAACACAGCATCGAAAGATTGTAACGGTAAAAATTCAGGTGCTTTACGCCCATCAATTGGAGCCGTTTGTACGATTTCAAGACCTAAACGATCTGTATTTTGATCCACTAAATCTAGTTTATGTGGATGCAAGTCAGTCGCTAAAACAGAGCCTCGATTGTCCATTAGTTCCGCCAAATGCGTCGTCTTCCCACCCGGTGCAGCACACATATCTAAAACGCGCATACCTGGAGATGGTTTCAATACATTTACAGGAATCATTGAGCTTTCATCTTGAATCGTAATAAGTCCCTCTTTAAAAGCTTGTGTACGTGCTGGCTGACCATCCGTAACATATAAACATTCAGCCATCAATTCACTTTGCTTCGCTGTTAAACCTTCTGCTTCTAAACTTGCAATTGCTTCGGCAGCTGTTGCCTTTGTACGATTTACTCGCACAGTTTGCACAGGTGGCACATTATTTTCATGTAACATTTCAGTTGTTACGTCAAAACCATACGCCTCCACATAGCGTGCAACGAGCCAGTTTGGATGACTTGTTTCAATAGAAAGACGTTCAATTGGATCTTCAATATCTTCTAGCAAACGTAGCCCTTGACGTAAAATCGAACGCAAAATGCCGTTTACTGTAGACGCAATCCCCTGGTGCCCGCGACGTTTGGCGATTTCTACCGCCTCGTTCACTGCTGCATGTGGTGGAATTCGTGTTAAATAATGCATTTGATATAAAGAAAGTCGTAACAACCAGCGTACCCAATGATCTATTTTCCCACGAACGAACGGCTCTAAGTAATAATCAAGCGTCATTTTAAATTGTAATGTACCGTAAGTTAATTCAGTTAATAATGCACGATCCTTTGTTTCGATTTTATGTCGCTTAATTGTTTCATGTAACAATAGGTTACTATATGCTTGATTTTTATCTACTGCCAATAAAATCGAGAGTGCTGCATCACGTACATTGCCATCCCAAATAACTACACTTTTTTTGCTCATTTAAACTGATCCCCAATCTGTAATTTCGAACCAGTTCCACGTAAATACTCTTCAGCTGTCATGCGTTTTTTCCCCGCCGGCTGACAATCATAAATAGCTAGTGATTCCCCATGGCCTGTTGCAATTTCAAAATAATCCTTCTCAATTGCGACAACTGTTCCTGGTTCATGATCATTTTTTGTATGACCTATTTGTGCCCACCAAATTTTAAAATTTCCTTCTTCAAACGTTGTGTAAGCAACTGGCCAAGGATGTAGGCCTCGTACTTGATTGTATAAAGTACGTGCATCTTTTGTCCAATCTATTAACTCTTGTTCTCGAGAAATATTACCCGCATACGTTACTTGCGTTTCATCTTGCACAATACGGGCATTTGTACCATTAATAATAGATGGTAGTGTTTCTTTCAATAATTCGCGACCAACTACACTTAACTTATCAAACATGCTACCTGTATGATCTTGTTCTTCAATAGCAATCTCTTTTTGCGAAATAATATCACCAGCATCTAACTTTTGTGCCATATACATAATGGTAACACCAGTAGACTGTTGTCCATCAATAATCGATTGATGGATAGGAGCGCCCCCGCGGTACTGAGGCAATAAAGACGCATGCACATTAATGCAACCTAGTGGCGGTACATCAAGTAGCTCTTTCGGTAAAATTTGCCCAAAAGCTGCAGTGACAACTATGTCTGGCTGTAATGAAAGTATTTGTTGTAACTCTTCTGATCCACGCAGTTTTTCTGGTTGAATAACTGGTATTCCTAGTGCTAAAGCTTCTTCTTTAACAGGGGGTGGCGTCAGAACACGCTTGCGTCCAACAGGTCGATCTGGTTGCGTGACAACCGCCTTTATATTATAACCTTCTTCATGCAACATTCGTAAAATCGGTGCTGAGAAAGCAGGCGTTCCCATAAATACGATGGATGTCATATTATTCCTCCTCGGCTTCAGCGTATAATGCTTCTAATTCTTCTTCCGTCAGTATACGTTGAATTTTCGAATCAAATAACACGCCATCTAGATGATCTATTTCATGTAAAATAGCTCGAGCGTCAAAGCCACCTGCTTCCAGCTCATAAACGCGACCTTCACGATCACACGCTTCGATTTTCACATACTCTGGACGCTCTACTTCACCATACAAACCAGGGAAGCTTAGGCATCCTTCAATATCAATTTCAGCGCCATCCGTTGTAATAACAGTAGGGTTAATCATTTCTAGCACATCACGTTCTTCACCAAGTTCTACAATCGCAACACGCAGGGCAACGTCGATTTGTGGAGCTGCAATGCCGACTCCATCATTTTCTACCATTGTGTCGTATAAATCATCTAATAATGCAATGATCTCTTCATTGATTTCTGTTACTTCTGCACACTTAGTCGATAATACTTTTGCAGGGTGCTTCACTACTTCTTTAATCGCCATTTTATATACCTCTTTCTTTTTAAGTTTCATCACCGTAATGTAAGTCGAATATCTGCCACCGTTTTGGGTGATGAGCCTTTTTTCTCTATATAGTAGACGGGTCTAAATCGACTGTCAGTATTATGCCTTGTTTAATCCAATCGGCTCTATACATTGCGAGCAGTCTTTGCAATGTATGCGTGAGCTTTGGTTCAATTTTATATTTTATCAAACATTGGTAACGATATCTATTTTGGAGACGGGCAATGCTTGCTGTTGTCGGACCAATGATTGCTACTTTATCGGATAAATTAGCTCGAAGCCAGTCTGCCGCTCGCCCTGCATACTCCGCAGCCATCAATACATCTTCATGTGATACTTGTATAAGTGCAACATAATAATACGGCGGATAACTGAAGCGTCTGCGTAAAAACATTTCTCGCTCATAAAAAGGCTCAAATACCTGTGCTTTTGAAAGTTCGATTGTATAATGCTCAGGTGTATACGTTTGTATAACGACTTGACCTGGCTTATCATGGCGTCCAGCGCGTCCACTTACTTGCGTTAGTAGCTGAAACGTACGCTCTGCTGCACGGTAATCCGGCAAATGCAAAGACGTATCTGCACTGAGCACACCAACTAACGTTATATTAGGGAAATCTAGCCCCTTCGCGATCATTTGCGTGCCTAATAAAATATCTGCCTGCCCTTCACCAAAGGCTTGTAACAATTCCTCATGCGCACCTTTATGCTTCGTCGTGTCCACATCCATACGCAAAACTCTTGCTTCAGGAAATAGCTTATAAATTTCTTCTTCCACCTTTTGCGTCCCCGTGCCAAAATATCGAATATGCTCACTTTGACATTCTGGGCATTCAGTTGGCACATGCTCTTCATAGCCGCAGTAATGGCATCTTAATTTTTCAGAACTTCTATGATAGGTAAGTGAAATA
>JAVWKG010000040.1:17080-24476 GCA_036638655.1 Lysinibacillus sp.
ATTTGTACATTGCACGACTGTTCCACAATCTCGACAAAGCACAAACGATGAGTAACCACGACGATTTAAAAACAACACCATCTGTTCACGTTTCTCCAAGCGGAGACGAATACCTTCTATCAATTTCTCCGAGAACATCGAACGATTTCCAGCGCGTAATTCTTCACGCATATCAACAACCTCAACAGTTGGTAGCGATTGTTGCATTGCACGCTCTTGAAGTGACAACATCGAGTAAACACCTTTTTTCGCGCGTGCAAATGATTCAAGTGCAGGTGTCGCACTTCCTAAAATGACAGGACATCGATGAGATTTACTACGCCAAATAGCAACATCTCTTGCATGATAACGTGGCGAGTCTTCTTGCTTATACGTCGCCTCATGTTCTTCATCTAAAATAATAAGCCCTAAATTGCTAAACGGGGCAAAAATAGCCGAACGTGCGCCCACTACAACCTTTACTTTCCCTTGCTGTATTTTGCGCCATTCATCATACTTCTCCCCTACTGAAAGTCCGCTATGCATGACAGCAACCTGTTCGCCAAAACGACCACGAAAGCGCTCGGTCATTTGCGGCGTCAAAGAAATTTCAGGCACAAGCATAATCGCTTCTTGCCCCTCATTTAAAGCTTTTTGAATCGCTTGTAAATATACTTCCGTTTTACCGCTTCCCGTCACACCGTGCAGTAAAAAAGTAGTTGCATCTTTGGCATCCATAGAATGACAAATCGATTGAAATGCAACGGCTTGTTCATCTGTTAACTGAAGCTCATGCGAGCGCGAGACATCCTTCGTAAAGGGGTCTCTGTACACTTCTTCTTGGACAAATTTCGCCGCCCCTTTATCAATCACGATTTGTAATACGGATGCAGAAGTGCCTGCTGTTTCGTATAATTGTTGCGGGGACATTCGCTCACCAACATGTTGTAACATCCACTCTACAAGTTCACGCTGTTTCGTTGCCCGTAATGAAGTCGACTCAAGTATCGTTTTTAATATTTCAGGGTCATTTAGTATTTCAACAACTCGAACTTCCTTGACATTCCCCTGCTGTTTCACGACATTTTCAATTTTCAAAAGTCCTTCTTGAATAAGCTTTTTAAGCATCGGCAATAATTGCTGCTTTTCAAATTCTTTGACATTTACTTTTTGTCGCTTACCAAACAGTTGCTGTATGTCTTCTGGTAATTCCTTATTTTCACCTTGTAAAAAAACCATTTTCTCATACTTCGCACGTAATGCCGAAGGCAACATCACTTGCAAAGCATCAATCTCATAACAAATTGTGTCTGTCTTTAGCCATTTAGCCATTTCAAGCATTTCAGTAGTAAGTACAGGTTCGATATCGAGCACTTGCGCGATTGGCTTTAATTTATTTTGTGGGACGTCTGTTTCATGTTTCAAACTAACGACGAAACCTAGTACATTTCTAGGACCAAATGGAACCTTTACACGGCAGCCTTTTTCAATAATCGATGATAATTCAAGGGGAACAGCATAATCAAATGGACGATCAACATGATACGTTGAGACATCCACAATGACTTCGGCTATTAGCGCTGTCATTTTATCGCATCCTTCTTTAGAAGCCATGACCAGAATTCACGTGCAAATTGGCTCGCCTTTGTTACATCAAATTGTTGTCCTTCGATGAAGGCTATTATACTATCGTCAATCCACTGCTCTGACTGCACATGCACATTACTTGTCCCAAGTACTTGCTGACCAAAAGTGACACTATAATGTATATTTTCAACAGACAATATAGGCACTTGCGCCAAAGTTGGCATATTAGCCGCATGGATTAAAATTGCTTGCGGAAAATCCTTTTGATAGCTTTCAACTTCTACTATCATTTCTTGAGCATCCTGATTATTTCTACTTAGTAAAAATACTGTTGCCCCTAAAATTGTTGCCTCACTAGCTAGCGCCTCACCAACTACACCACTTGCATTTGTGCTTATTCGATGCTGTTCATCATAAGAAACACTTACGGAACCCGCAGTTACTATCACATGCTTACCTACTAATGGCTTTTGCTGTGGCAAGAAAAATTCCCGTACGAGCGCTGAAATCTTTTCAGGCTCTTCTAATCGTCCTTTACCAACATAGCCACATGCTAAAAATCCTTCTGACGGCTCAATAAATTGATAGCCATCTAGTGACAAACGCTCTATATTACGCTTTACGGCTGGATGGTCATACATATGTACATTCATAGCCGGTGCAATCCAAACAGGAGCTGTCGCAGCTAATAATGTCGTTGTCACCATATCATCAGCGATGCCATTAGCCAACTTACCTATTACGTTAGCAGTAGCTGGTGCCACGATAATAAGATCTGCCCAATCTGCTAAGTCAATATGGGCAATAACATTTGAGTCCTTTTCATCAAACGTATCAAAAAATACATCATTTTTTGACATTACTTGAAAGCTTAACGGATTCACAAATTGTCTAGCCGATTTCGTCATAATGACTTTGACTGTTGCACCTGCTTGAGATAATTTACTGACGAGCGCAACTGCCTTATAAACTGCAATACCACCTGAAACACAAAGTAAAATGTTTTTATTCATCATTAATTTCGTCCTTTCAAATGATAAGCTCCCAAAGAATAGTTCCTCGGGAGCTTCAGCAATCACTATTTAGTACATCAAAATCTAAATTTCGTCCTCATAAATTGCTGACGAGTCTTGTCTTTCTTTCGTTAATACGCCGGCTGCTACTTCTTCAAGTGCTCTACCTACATATTTATGTGATACATATTTATAAAGCTTTTCTGTATCTTCTACCTCTTGCATTTGACGAGCACGCTTTGAAGCTAAGCTCACTAATGAATATTTAGAATCGATTTTAGTTTTCAACGCATCTACTGATGGGTATAACATGATTTATTCTCCTCTCAACATTGACAAATATCTTTTTTCAACACGTTCACGACGACAATGTTCTGCTTTAATAATAGCATTAATTCGGTCACAAGCATTAGTAACTTCATCATTTTCAACAACATAGTCATATAAACTCATCATTTCAAGCTCTTCACTCGCTGTAGCGATTCGTTTTGCAATGACCTCAGCTGTTTCAGTACCACGACCGACTAAACGATCTTTTAACGCACTCAAACTAGGTGGCGCTAAGAAAATAAATAAAGCATCGGGTGCTTTTTCACGAATTTGTGCCGCACCTTGTACTTCAATTTCTAAAAATACATCTCGCCCTGCATCTAATGTCTCATTGACATAGGCAATTGGTGTTCCATAGTAATTGCCTACGAATTCAGCATGCTCTAATAAGCCGCCTTGCTCAATAAGCACTTCAAACTCTTTGCGCGTCTTAAAGAAATAGTCTACACCATCTACTTCGCCTTCGCGAGGATTTCGTGTTGTCATTGAAATCGAATACTCATAGTTCGTATTTGGCTGAGAAAACAACTCTTTGCGAACTGTACCTTTCCCTACACCAGAAGGTCCAGATAAAACAATTAATAATCCACGTTCTTTTATCATTGATTTTCTATGTCTCCTTATTTATAACAGTGACATGACCTCATTCAATATTTTGAACTTGCTCACGCATCTTTTCTAAAATAGTTTTAGCTTGCACTACTGCAATAGAAGCTTCTGTTGATTGATTTTTTGAACCAATCGTATTTATCTCACGGTGAACTTCTTGCAAGAGAAAATCTAATTTTCTACCAATTGAAACGTCTTCTAGTAACGTCTCTTCAAGCTGCATGAAATGACTGTCCAAGCGATCCAGCTCTTCAGTAATATCGATCCGCTCTGCAAAAATAGTAATCTCAGCTATTAAACGTTCTTCCAAATTAGTTGTTTTTGAAACTTCTGCTATACGATCAACTAAACGCGCACGATATTTTTCAACCGCATGCGATGAATATGAACGGATTTGCTCTATTTGCTGTTGCAGCTGCTCTTTTAATTGAACAACGACTTCTTTTAACTCTTGCCCTTCACGTTCACGCATTTGTTTTAACTGTTCAACCGCTTCTGAAACTGCATTTTCCATTGCTTCAAGCAATTTCCCAGACGTTAATTGTTGTTTTTCATGTACCAATGCATTTTCGAGCGATAAAAGCTCTTGCATCGTCCATTTTTCTTCAAGTGGTACTTTACTTGCTAATTGCTCTTTCGCCTTACGATACGCTTCAATTAATGACCAATCAATTTCAATAGATTGCTCAGTTCCTTCTAGTTCTTTCAAATAAACCATGACGTCAATTTTCCCGCGTGATAAAGCTTGCGTAATTATTTTCTTTGCAAAAACTTCCGCCTCTAACCATTCTTTCGGGAATTTTGTATAGATTTCTAAAAAACGATGATTTACCGAGCGCATCTCTACTGTTAAATGATAGTCTCTAGTTGTTGTGACACCCCTGCCAAAACCAGTCATACTACGCACCAAGGTTCGTCACACCCTTCTTTGCATACTGAAATTATTATATCATAAGCCTAATCACTTATGCCCATCATTAAACAAAAAAATAACGCAAATACTAAGCGACTTGAGTAATTTTCTCGCTCTAGAGAGGCTTTTATCATACACTCGACTTCATTTATCACGCACTTTTCTCGATTTATCCGCGCGCACACTACCAAACTTCATATTCTGATAGCTATTCGACACACAACATACACCTTAAGAGACCAAGCTTAATTGATAATACGTTCAAAGATGTTATTATAGAAGAAACAAATTGAAAGCAACGGTAGTATCACCGTTTGAAAGAGGTATTCACATGGCATTTGACGGCTTATTTACCTATTCGATGACAAACGAGTTACAACAACTTGTCACAGGACGTATTACAAAAATTCATCAACCAAACGCACACGAAATTGTACTGCAAATCCGTGCAAATGGCGGAAACCACAAATTATTATTTTCAATTCACTCATCATACGCGCGTGTACATCTAACCGATCAAGTAATAGAAAATCCGGCAGAGCCACCGATGTTTTGTATGCTACTTCGAAAGCATATTGAAGGTGGCTTTATCTCTTCTATTCGGCAACATGCGTTCGATCGCATCATCATTTTTGATATCGAAAGCAAAAACGAAATCGGTGATCCTATTTCACGCGAGCTACATGCAGAAATTATGGGACGACATAGTAATGTATTACTCATCGACAAAGAGCAACATAAAATAGTAGATAGCTTAAAACATTTATCACCTTCAGTAAACAGCTTCCGTACAGTGCTGCCTGGCCAACCGTATATCGCACCACCTGCTCAAGATAAATGGAATCCATTAACTGTCAGTGAACAGCAGCTAACTACGTTTTTCACCGTGGAGACAACTGCGAAAGACATCGTCTCACAATTTTCGGGCTTCTCGCCATTACATGCTGAACAATTAAGCTTTCAACTACAAACAACAAACGATATTGTCACAACATTTAAAAAGTTTATGCAGCAATTTGAATCCAGCTCGATTCAGCCAAGCCACGTAACACAGCAAAACAAAACATTGTTCTCGCCAATCAACCTAACGCATATTCAAGGGGAACATACCGTCTATCCTACACTCGGTTCACTGCTCGATCGTGTATTTTTTGCTCGCGCAGAACGTGATCGTGTCAAACAGCAGGCTGGCGATTTAGAGCGTTGGTTACAAAATGAAGTTAGTAAACTACAATTAAAAATTAAAAAGTTAACAAAGGATTATGAACGCGCATCAAAACTCGACCAATTTCAATTGTATGGCGAATTACTAATGGCAAATATTTATGTATTTGAAAAAGGCGCTAAAGAAGTAACGGTCACGAATTATTACAGCGAAACAGAGGACCAAGTGACAATACCAATTAGCGAAAGAAAAACGCCGATAGAAAATGCACAAAGCTACTATACGAAATACAATAAAGCAAAGAACGCCCTTATTATGGTGCAAAATCAGCTTGATAAAACAAAAGAAGAAATCACTTATTTCGAAATGCTTGCACAGCAATTACAGCAGGCTGCACCAAGTGATATCGAGGAAATACGAGAAGAATTAGCGGAGCAAGGCTATTTAAAAATGCGCCATTTAAAGAAAAAGAAGAAACCAACAAAACCAGAGCCAGAACGTTTCATATCTTCTACAGGCACACCAATTTCTGTCGGCAAAAACAATAAGCAAAATGATATGCTAACATTTAAAATAGCCAAACGCACAGATATTTGGCTACACACAAAAGATATTCCAGGCTCACACGTTGTTATCCATACAACTGACCCGGACGAAACAACTTTACGAGAAGCTGCAACTTTAGCCGCTTACTTTAGTAAAGCACGCGAATCCTCTTCAGTACCTGTCGACTATACAGAAGCTCGCCAAGTGAAAAAGCCAAACGGTTCGAAGCCAGGTTTTGTTATTTATTTCGAACAGAAGACACTATTTATCGATCCAGATGAATCCGTGATTTTACAGCTTAAAAATCAATCTTAGCCTGTAAAAAACCCAATTACTTCAAAAAATTACTCTAAAAAAATCTATCACATCAGTGATAGATTTTTTATCTTCTTGATTTTGGATTTAAAGCATCTTTTAGCCCTTCTCCAATGAAATTAATCGATAATATTACTAATGTAATCATTGTAGCAGGCGGAACCCACATCCAAAGTTTACTTTGAAGTACATCAGAGTTCCGTGCTTCAGCTAACATATTTCCCCAACTCGGTGTATCTGCCGGGACTCCCATGCCCAAAAAGCTTAAACCTGATTCAGCCACAATTGTTACTGCCATTAATAACGTAGCTTGTACAATAATTGTTGAAGCAACGTTTGGTAGTAAGTGTTTAATAATTATTTTAGAAGGTTTACTTCCGATAGATTCAGCAGCAAAAATATACTCATTTTCTTTTTCAGCTAAGACACGACTTCGCACAATACGCGCGACCCCTCCCCAAGACAAGGCGGAGATAACAAAAGTCAACGTCCATAATCCCGAAACTTTCCCAATAAGTATTGTATTTAACACAATAACAAATACTAAAAATGGAAATGTTAGTACAAAATCAGTTAAGCGCATTAAAATCCGATCTATTCTACCTCCGAAGTATCCCGCAATTGCCCCAATAGTTGTTCCAATTATTACAATTAAGGTCATGCAAGCTAATCCGACAGTCAACGAAGATCGTCCTGCATAAAGCATTCTTGTAAATACATCACGTCCATTTGTATCCGTTCCAAGCCAATTCTCACTAGAAGGTGGTTGACTAATACTCATAAAATCTACACGAACAATATCTTTTGTCGTTATATATGGTGCCAAAAAGGACAGTATAATGACAATTACTAAAAAGGTAAGACTAACCATAGCTAATTTATTTTTAAAGAACTTTCTTTTCGCTATCACCCATGGAGAGGGGCTTTTTTTCATTGTTG
>JAVWKG010000041.1:0-3990 GCA_036638655.1 Lysinibacillus sp.
AGGAACGAAGCCTAAGTGCGCCACATCCATGTGGCAACGGCTTCATGACCAACTTCGTGTTGGCCCGGAGGAGGCTCGTCGCTCGCCCCGCGGAAAGCGTCCGCCTGCAGTGGAATGTGCTGTCAAATACAAATTATGGTGTTGAACCAATAAAAATAGAATATCTGCATATTAAAGACGGACGAGCATAAGCTGTAACAACCAGTATGGAAAAGGAGAATGCCTATGTCTCGTACGGTTTCTATCGTCTATCATGCTTCAATCTTAGCTATTAGTTTTGTATGTGGTGTAATCTGTTTTCATTTAATCGGTAGTGCAAAGGCAGAATCTATCATTTTATTCGTAGAGCCTAGATTAATTGAGGACAAGCTGTCAATTTTGAGATTGGTTTTGCCAGTTGTTGCATCTATTGCAGTAATCTTATTACTGGCAACGCATTCAATATTGAAAATTTTTATCCGTGTTACAGTGGCAATCCGTGCAACCTTTTTTGGCTTTAGTTCGGTTTTTCTGTTGCAAAAATTAGAGGCGTTTTGGCTATATACGATTTGGTGGTTCCCATTTCAACTATTATATTGTATATTGTTGCTAGTCCTTTGTAATTTACTAGAACCAACTTGGTCGCAACGAAGAAAAGCGAAAAAGCCACCAGTACAATCCCTTGTGTTGATTTTCGTAGCATTTTTCATCATAATAGTTGCAGAGTTTATTATAATATCGAACGTACTAAAATAAATCGCTATCTTGTAATAGGATTTACTCATTTGGTATAATGGAATGAGTTTGGGGGGGCGTCACATGGAAAGCCGTATTGATCGAATCAAGAAACAGTTGCATAGTGCTAGCTACAAGCTGACGCCACAGCGCGAAGCGACAGTTGCTGTACTGCTTGAGCATGAAGAAGATCATTTAAGTGCTGAAGATGTCTATCTTTTAGTAAAAGAAAAGGCACCAGAAATTGGTCTTGCAACTGTATATAGAACACTAGAATTACTAACAGAGCTCAAAGTTGTCGACAAAATTAACTTTGGTGATGGCGTATCGCGGTATGATTTACGCCAAGAGGGAGCTGCTCATTTCCATCATCACCTTGTGTGTATCGAGTGTGGGGCAGTTGACGAAATTCAAGAAGATTTACTCGAAGATGTGGAAGCCGTTGTGGAGAAACGTTGGAACTTTATTATTAAAGATCATCGTTTAACGTTCCATGGAATTTGCTGGCGCTGTCATGACAATAGCGACGAAAAAACAGAAGAGTAGTGGAAAAAAGATGCCCAAAGAGCCCGAAATGGCTTTTGTTGAGCATCTTTTTTTGCTTAATCTGAAATTTTAGTTTTAATAACTTTTGAACGGTCTTGGATATCTGTAATACGAAGTGTGTCATTGGATAATTTCATCGTATAACGCTTTTCACGTTGGTAAGACCAAGTACCATCCTCGGTTAGATAAAACTCAAAAATTTCTGTTGAATCAAGAATGATAGTAGATGCATCTTGTGCATAAACATTATCAATCATATTAGATTGGAAATCGTATTCATAATAGTCAAACTGATTGTGGTCGGTTACGAATTTGCTATAGTCTTTGCGGACTTGCGAACCCTCTGAAAAGTAATCTTGTACATAACTAAAGTCAGCAGATTCTAATGCATACTCATAGTCACTTCGGAAGTCATAGAATAGGCTACGAGCTGTTTCTTCATAGTCGTATAGAAAATCCTCAGTTGCAGCATCATCGGCTTTCTTTTTTTCTTCTGCTTTATGATGAGCTTGTACAGAGGAGAATTGCAGGTGATGAGCGGAATCATTTAATGTAATGACCTCAGATTTTTCTTCCTTACCATCTTGCCCAGTTTTCATCGCATGGACTTTTACAGAGTCATCCAGTTTTGCGGCAAATAATTTAACATCCGAGGCAGTTTTCTCGGTGCTCTTATTATTGATGAATACGATGGCATCTTCAATATCAGAAGTTAAATGGACTTGGTAGTCTGCTATATCAATTTCGATGGCTTGTTTGTTATTATCCGTATTAGTAATAGATAATTTCTTCTTTATATCATTTTCGAAATAGTCGTCTTTTAGTGCTAAGCTATACGTATAAATACCAGGAGCTAATTTTCCGACTTTTTTCGTTTCCTTTGAAACCTCCGTATCGACTAGTTCACCAATTTTAAAATGAGCTTTGTGGTCAGGCATGCTGACACTCACCTCAACAGGCTGAACATTGAAAGAATACTTTTTATAAAATAGTAAAAACTTACTTTCTTTTACTGTAATAAATTTATGATTATCTTCATTTGTTAATGGCTCAGAATAACCCTTTGTAATTGTTTCGTCTAATTTCTCTTCTAATTCAGGATTTATGTTTTTAGTCCAATCTAGCTCTTTCATGTATTTGAAAAAGGCTTTATTATCGACGAGTGTTTCATTAGGGAAATGGAATGATTGCGTAAACTTTTCATAGTTCTCGTCTAAATAGTATTTGTTCAAGTTAGCTATCTGTTTTGTTGGGTCAACGAGACTTTTAATAGTGAAATGACCTATTAGAAGTAATGCTATTAGGACGAAAACACTACCGATTATCACTTTTTTCTTAGTGCTCATCGGCTCCTTTTTTGTATTGCTTTGACGGAAATAGGTATTTGTGTGTTGTTCTTGTGAATCGGCACCAGGACCATTCTCTGTTGAATTTCTTTTTTCTGTAGCTGGAATTGTAAGTTTAGTTCCGCATTCTAAACAAAAATTCTCACTATTACTTGCTGTTTTGCCACAATTTTCACATTGGCGCATAAAAAAACTCCTTTCGGGAAATATAATACAAATATACCATGCAATTTAGCAGAATATGAATTATTTTGTTGAATTGTGTAAAATATATGGATATTATAGTATTTGTTAGACTTTGAGGAACGAAGTGGGAGAGTGGGTTTATGTCGGAAATAAAAATTAGTAATATGGAATTAAGAGATTTGAAAAATGCATTAAAAACTGCAAAAGACAAAAGGATAGAACTTATTATCCATTTAGGTGAAAATGTTCATGTTCTATTATTGAATGGGGAAGATGACCTAAGTGTGTTAGAAGGAATTTCTTCGGAAATTGCGCAACAAGATCGTATTATTTATCGCTATGGAAAGCAAATTACAATGCTTAATGCTTCTACTCAGCAATGTTCAAAATGTTTGCAGCAGCTTGTTGGAAATGCGAAGTTCTGTGGGAACTGCGGGACATTAAATCCTAGCTTTGTAGATCCTGATACTGAACACAAATTTTGTGGTGGCTGTACAGAAGAAATTGATGAGAAAGCGGCATTTTGCCCTTGTTGCGGTACGAAGCAGGGGGCTGTGTAATGGTTTGTAAGTATTGTAATGAGCAACATCCGAATTATTTTACATATTGTCCAAAAACATCGCAATATATCGGACAGGCGCAAGTAAAGTATACATATGCTGTGAATGATTTTTGTTTATCATGTGGTGAAAAAAATGATTCAGGTGGAACCTTTTGCAGTCAATGTGGCACGTCAACAGTTCAAAGAGTAGAACAAAAAAGTACTTTGAATAAAGTATTGAGTGACACTATTAAAAATGTAAATGTGCCGAATGTTGGAAGCATCAAAGGTGAAGACATTAAGGCGGCTTCAAAAGAAAAGGTTCATTTCTTTAAGAAAAACCCGTTATTCTTTGTCCCGATTGCTGTTTCAATTTTATTAATAGTAGTGTTCACGTTCATTGCAAAGAGTAGTGTTTTAGAGGTTATTACTGCAGATATGAGTACAGAAGAAGCGGCTCTTGTGAAGGCAGTAATAGAAGATCCAACAGATTTAGAGGATATGTTTTATGAAGAAGTTGGTATGAGAATGGAATTTCCGCAAATCTTCTCGATACCAAGATTTGTGACAGTGCTTCATAATGTAAAGGTTGAGTGGAGTTTTAATACGGATAACACGGTCTTTTCAGCAACGATGGACAACATGTTTTTCGCTCTA
>JAVWKG010000041.1:4000-23870 GCA_036638655.1 Lysinibacillus sp.
TACTATTTTTACCGTTACTTGCATTAGTTATTGGCGGTATTTTATACGGTATGATGGCACGAAAGCATAATTGGCCGCTCTATCAAGGGATAGCTTATTCGACGGTTCTATATGTGTTAGTTATGATCGTATTAGCGATTGTTTCAAAGTTGAATGTCGGGTTAAGTGAAGAAGAAACTTTTGGTGAGTTTATGTTAAATGTGACTATGAACTATTCTGTGCTTGATATGATGATTACAGCTAGTATCTTATCAATTGTCGGATTCGGTTTTGCAGCAACTGTCACTTACTTTAACAAAGGGATACTGGAAAAGCTTAGTTACCAGGTAAAATATGTTCAGTATGCTATTTTTTCAATAGCTATTACGATTGTTGGGATAGTGTTTAACTTTTTAAATGTATACTTTGGGATGGATAAGAAAAGTTTTCCTCAAGATATGCCTATTGAGATTACAGGTACAGTGAAATTATTTAGTAGTATTTATCTAGGTGTATGGAATTGGATTTCGTCATTCTTTAGTGAGTTAGAGCTTGCGTTAAAGGAATATGGTTCAAACGCGCGCTATACGCATAGCCTATTCGGAAGTGAAAAGTCGGAATTGTATAATTCTTATTTATTCAATAACTGGTTTGGACAATCTGATTTAAGCTTATTGCCTTCGTTTTTACTAGTTTTAGTATCAGTCGGGTTAATTGGCGCAGCAGGTTATATTTTATATATTGTACATCGCTTAAATTGGAAAGAGTGTTTAACATTCGCAGGAATTTTTACGCTGTTACAGCTCATGCTTTTATACTTAATAAACGTGCAAGTAGATGGCATTTTTGACTATGGTGAAGTAGCTCTAACGCTTTCGTTTAAAGTGATTTCATCATGCTTGCTTGTGTTTGTGGTGGCATTCGTAAGCTTCTATGTGGGTGGCTTTGTACGACAATATCAATTGAAGAAATAATGACAAGGCCTCTTTATGTACAAGTGTATATAGAGAGGTTTTTATATTAAAGGAGAGGTAAGGGGCTAAAATTTAGCTGTTTTACGTTGAAGTGAAAAGACATTAAAGTCAACTGAACAAGTAATAATGTAAGAATTACCTGCATTACTTATAACATGCTAAAATAGGTAGCAATAGATGGTAAGGAGACTTTGTTATGAACGAACTTCAATATGCAATAGAAGATTATATTCACTTTATCCAAGTAGAGAGACAGCTTTCAGAAAATACGCTTGCGTCATATCGGCGTGATTTAAATAATTATGTGCAGTTTTTACAGGAACATGAAGCGTTAACTGACTTTAAGAAGGTGGAGAGGATGACGATCGTGCGTCACCTTGAACAGCTTCGTCTGCAAGGTAAGACAAGTCGAACGGTTGCGCGACATATTTCGTCGATTCGTAGCTTCCACCAGTTTTTATTGCGCGAAAAGCGAGCGGAAACAGATCCATCAGTCCATTTGGAAATGCCACAAATCGAACAAAAATTACCGAATGTTCTCTCTATTGAGGAAATCGAGGCACTACTTGATGCACCGAACCGCAGTAAGCCACAAGGGGTGCGAGATATTGCCATGTGCGAATTGTTATATGGGTCGGGTATGCGTATTAGTGAACTAATTGCACTTGATCTAACAGATATCCATTTAACAATGGGCTTTGTGCGTGTCTTTGGAAAGGGTGGTAAAGAACGGATTATTCCTTTAGGAAAAAGCTCTTTACTCGCTTTAACTACCTATATTGAAAATGCGCGCGGAAAATTACAAGGGAAGTACCCGAAAACAGATGCGTTTTTTATTAATCAACGAGGCAAACGTATAACAAGACAAGGTTGTTGGAAATTAATGAAGGAGCATGCTTTAAAAGCGGGCATTCAACAAGAGTTGACACCGCATACACTAAGGCATTCATTCGCGACTCATTTAGTGGAAAATGGAGCAGATTTACGTGCGGTACAGGAGATGCTTGGACATGCAGACATTTCGACGACTCAAATTTATACGCACATTAGTAAGAAGCGATTGTCGGAAGTATATAAACAGTTTCATCCACGTGCGTAGAGAAGTAATTTTAACATCAGATGTCTGACCTTTAATTTTTCACATAATTTTGGTAAAATGAAGACAAGTTAAGTAAGGAGGCAATAATATGATGAATAATTCATTTAAAAAAATGCATATAGTAGTGTTGGACTCGGTTGGAATTGGCGAGGCACCAGATGCTGCAAACTTTGGCGACGTAGGTTCTCATACTTTAGGGCATATAGCTGAGAAAATGAATGGGCTTACAATGCCGCATATGGAGTCTTTAGGTTTGGCAAATATTGAGCCACTAAAAGGCATTGAGGCTGTAAATACACCAAGGGCCTTTTACGGTAAAATGCAAGAAGCTTCTGTAGGGAAGGATACAATGACAGGTCACTGGGAGATAATGGGCTTACACATCGATAAACCTTTTAAAGTATATCCTGAAGGTTTCCCAGATGAGTTGATAGCAGAACTTGAAAAACGTACTGGTCGCAAAGTATTGTGTAATAAACCAGCGAGTGGAACACAGGTGATTGAAGATTTTGGGCAAGAGCATATGGAGACAGGTTCAATAATTGTTTATACATCTGCTGATCCTGTATTGCAAATTGCTGCACATGAAGAAGTCATTCCATTAGAAGAAATATATCGTATTTGTGAAATTGCTCGTGAACTAACATTACAGCCTGAATATTTAGTAGGGCGTGTTATTGCACGTCCGTTCCTTGGGACACCTGGGAACTTTCAGCGTACATCAAACCGCCATGACTATGCATTAAAGCCGTTTGGTCGTACGACGATGAATGTTATGAAAGATGCAGGTTTAGATGTCTTAGCTATCGGTAAAATTGCTGATATATTCAATGGCGAAGGTGTAACTGAATCTGTAAGAACGAAAAATAATATGGATGGCATGGATAAAATGGTTGCCGTAGCAAACAAGGATTTCCATGGTATGAGCTTTTTAAACTTAGTCGATTTTGATGCGGATTTTGGACACCGTCGTGATCCACTTGGTTATGGAAATGCGCTAGAAGAGTTTGATGCGCGCTTACCTGAAGTTCTCGAAGCGATGACGAATGATGATTGTATAATTATTACAGCTGATCATGGTAATGACCCGACATTCCCAGGCACAGATCATACACGTGAATATGTACCTTTACTTGTTTATTCACCACGATTTGAAGAGGGCGGCGCTTTACCACTTCGTACTACATTTGCAGATATTGCAGCAACAGTTGCTGAAAACTTCGGCGTTGAAGCCCCACCATTCGGTAAAAGCTTCTTAGCTGATTTAAAAAAGAAAGTATAAAATAGGGAGATGTTTTTATGAATATGACACAACTGTTTGAAAAGAAGAAAAATCATTCTCCATTATCTGAAGCGGACATTCGTTATTTCGTTGAAGGTTATACGAATGGCTCCATTCCGGATTACCAAGCAAGCGCACTCCTCATGGCAATTCGCTTAAATGGTATGTCAGATGAAGAAACATTTTTCTTAACGAAAGCGATGATTGAATCAGGTGATGTCATTGATTTGGCATCAATTGAAGGCTTTAAAATTGATAAGCATTCAACAGGTGGAGTAGGCGATAAAGTGACATTAATTGTCACACCAATACTAGCGGCTTTAGGAATTCCTGTTGCGAAATTTAGTGGAAAAGGGCTAGGTATTACAGGTGGCACAGTAGATAAGCTAGAATCTATTCGTGGCTTCATAACAGAGCTCACTTCCGAGCAATTTATCGACAATGTAAACAAGCATAAAATTGCGGTTGCTGGCCAAACAGGTAACCTTGTTCCAGCAGATAAAAAATTGTATGCATTGCGCGATGTAACAGGTACAGTAGATTCTATTCCTTTGATTGCGGCTTCTATTATGAGTAAAAAAATTGCGAGTGGTGCTGACGGCATTGTGCTGGATGTGAAATGTGGCGCGGGTGCTTTCATGAAAACGCAAGAAGAAGCAAAGAAATTAGCTACTACAATGACGGCAATTGGGGAAAATCTTGGTCGCAAAGTTGTGGCACATATTAGCGATATGGACAATCCACTCGGCAAAATGATCGGTAATAAGCTGGAAGTAGTAGAGGCACTTGATTTACTTAGAGGAAATCTTGAAGCAACACATGCGGATTTAGTAGATGAATGTGTGCTAATTGCATCGCTTATGTATCAGGTCGCGAGTGGTGTTGACGAAGCTGTCGCAACTTCGGCGGTAGAAAAAGTTCTTGCAAACGGGGCAGCAGCTGAGAAGTTTGAGGAATTTATTGTTGCACAAGGTGGCGATGTAGCAGATATCGTACAAAATACGACAACGTATTCTGTTGCGATAAAAGCACAAGCAGCAGGTGTTGTACAATCGATTAACGCATTATTGATAGGCGAGGCAAGTGTAAGCCTAGGAGCAGGACGTTTAACGAAAGAATCTGTTTTAGATTATGATGCAGGTATTCAGCTTGTTGCGAAAAAGGGCGATACGGTTCTTGCTGATGAAATAATTGCGTATCTATATGCCAATCAAGTTATTGATGAAGAAGCGATAGAAAAAGTAACAAAAGCATACACAATTGCTTAAATTGAAGATTGATTTTTACTAAAAGAGCGAATCCGCAGTGATTCGCTCTTTTTTATATGAAATTTTGTTTAAAGCAATGAGCGAATATAAATACACTTGAAGCACTGATAGGATGAAAATACTCTCGAAAATTGTTTTCACACGCCAAAGCGCTGAAAAAGAAGATAGTTAGTTTGATAGTAAAGAGCTGTTTTCTCTAAAAAAGAGCGATTTCACTCTTTTTTGAACATACAAAGTATTTTTTAGTGCAAAGAACGTAGAGAATTGTGTTCGAGGTGAAGTAAAATGCTTGCCGGGGACATACATGAACACTGTGCGAAGTGAATTATTCGCATGGAACATCAATTACTCTCGAATTGGGATTGTTAACTCTCGGATCAGAGCTTAATACTCTCGAAAGCTGTTTTTTTCATGCAAAGTGCAGATATCGCTGATAGAAAGAGTAAAAGCGCCGATAGAACAGCGATAGTGCTGATAGAAAGTGAAGAACCGCCGATAGCATCCCAACACCCCGCATAAAACTTCAATTATAAAAAAATTATTACTTACGAGACAGAGTTTAAAATTCAGTGCTACTTCCTATACTGATCGTATGGACTTTATGCTATGTGTTTATACACATAAAATTTGTTCATACGAGATTCAGCCTAGAAATCACTTTTTCAGTGGCCTCTTTCGACTAAGTAGTGCGTCTAATGCAATTACGTCTTGGCTGGATTGGTGAAATCTATCAGTTTTGTCGAATCGTCACTATTTCTATTGAAACAGCACTAGTTCTGTCAAGGACAAGGATATGCTAAGTGAAATGTAGAATTGCACGAAGAGGAGGCGATAGCTATGCATTTTCAAATGGAAATGGTAACAAATGACACAGTAGTAGTTCGTTTATATGGAGAGTTAGATCATCACGCTACGGAGAAAATACGCTCCGCTATTTCAAAAGGAATTTTTCAAGGAACAGTCTCAACAATTATTTGGAATTTAAGCGAGCTCTCCTTTATGGATAGTTCTGGGATTGGTTTAGTTCTTGGACGTATGAAAGAGCTGGAAACAGTAGCAGGTCGAACAATATTATTAAATCCATCGCCTACAATGAGAAAAGTGTTTCAGTTTTCAGGACTAGGCTCTTGGGTAGTCGAAGCAACAGAAGAAGAAGCAATTGAGCGAGTTAGGGGGATTGTAAATGGATAACGAAATGACTTTAAAGTTTTTGGCGATTAGTGAGAATGAAAGCTTGGCGCGTATGGCTGTTACTGGTTTTATCGCGCAGCTTGACCCAACGATTGATGAATTATCTGAGTTTAAGACAGTCGTATCTGAAGCTGTATCGAATGCGATTATTCATGGATACGAAGAGGATGGGCGAGGTATTATTACAGTCCATGCAAGTAGAAGAGATGATACGGTCACTGTTTCTGTCATGGATCAGGGTGTAGGGATCGATGATGTTAGTAGGGCGATGGAGCCATTATATACAACAAAAAGTGAGTTAGAACGCTCAGGAATGGGCTTTACGATAATGGATAGTTTCTCAGATCAATTGACGGTGATATCAAAGTGGCGAGAAGGGACGACAGTAACGTTTACAAAGAAATTTTACTCAATCCATACAGCTGTAATGTGAGGGGGATTTCGTGAAACCGGTAGAACAGTCGTCTGATAAGTTGTTGTCACAGGAGGAAATGCGCTCTCTTATAGCAAGTTCACAAGAGGGGGATAAAGAGGCAAGGAAGAAAATGATTGAGGGGAATACCCGCCTTGTTTGGTCCATTGTCCAACGATTTGCATCAAGGGGCGTGGAGCTAGAGGATTTGTTTCAAATAGGTTGTATTGGTCTAATGAAATCAGTAGATAAATTTGATTTGTCCTATGAAGTCAAGTTTTCTACATATGCTGTCCCGATGATTATCGGTGAAATTCAACGCTTCCTTCGAGATGATGGCATGGTGAAGGTAAGTCGCTCTATACGAGAACTGAATTTTAAAATTCGGCATGCGACAGATGAATATATGAAGGTCAATGAACACCCACCTACAATTCAAGAGCTAGCTGAGGTGCTTGGTGTGACGGCGGAGGAAGTAATAACCGCTTCTGACGCGCTTCGTGACCCTGCTTCATTACATGAGCAATTGTTTGAGAGTGAGGGGGACTCTATTACTTTAATGGATCAAATGAAGGATGAGAAGTCAGAGCAGCCTTTCGAGTATATTCCGTTAAAAGAAATATTGTCTAAACTCGATGCAAGGGAACAAGCCATTATTTATTTACGGTATTTTTCAGACTGTACACAAACAGAAATTGCTAATAGGCTTGGGATTTCACAAGTACAAGTGTCCCGTCTCGAGAAAAAAATTCTAGAGCAATTAAGAGGTTGGATGGTTACAGGTGTAGGATCAAGCGTATCAGTAAAGGAAGATTAACCAGGCTAACGCAAAAGACATCTAAGAAAATGGTGGATGAATGACAAATAAATTATTTGCAAGCATAAAAGACGCAGAAACTTTTTTAGAAGAGAAATTTGGTAAAGGTAAAACATTTGATTTTGGTATGAAGCGAATGTATGTGAAAAACCTTGAAGTATTATGTGCATATATTAGTGGATTAGTGGATAGCTCGAGCTTAACACAAATGACTTCTAGTTTATTGCCGGAAGATGAAGAGAAAATTGAAGATGAAAAACTTTATTTTGAAGCTTACTTCAATTACTTCGACTGCAAGAAAATAGAAGACCGAGATGCGTATTTATTGGCCATTTTAAGTGGACAAGTTACTTTTGTAACGGAATCAGGATATTGCTATTTTGCAGAGCTTCGTAGTTATCCGGGGCGTAATCCTGAGGAGCCGGATAATGAAAAGGTAATTCGTGGTGCGAGAGATGGCTTTACGGAAAGTATTATGCAAAATGCAGGGCTGATAAGAAGAAGGCTTCGTAATAGTAATTTGCGATTTGAACTTCATAAAGTATCAGCAATTGGGCAAACGGATGTAGCAATTTCCTATATGGAAAATATCGTGAATGAAGAATTAGTCGGTAAAATTAGAAAAAGGTTATCGGAAATTCATCACGATGGTTTGACAATGACTGATAAGTCGCTGGAGGAATGGCTTTTTAAGCAGAAATTCCATCCTGTTCCATTTGTTCGCTATACGGAGCGACCAGATATTGTCGCCGCTCATTTATTAGAAGGGCATGTTGCGATAGTTGTTGATACTTCGCCGTCAGTCATTTTAGTCCCGGTTACAATATTTCACTTACTACAGCATGCCGAGGAGTATAGGCAAGCACCGGCAGTAGGGACATTTATTCGGTTTTTGCGTTACATCGGTACGACAATGAGTTTACTTTTACTACCTATATGGTATTTGTTTGCAACGAATGAATCGTTATTGCCCAAAGCATTATCGTTTTTAGGTAGTGATGAAAAGTCGAATGTACCATTGTTACTACAGGTGTTTATAGCAGATATGGGTATTGAGTTTTTAAGGATGGCCGCTATCCATACGCCGACGCCACTATCAACGGCGATGGGTTTAGTAGCAGGGGTTATTATTGGGCAAATTGCCATTGATGTAGGGTTGTTTTCACCGGAAGTTGTTTTATATGTAGCGGTTGCGGCGATCTTTACATTTATCATTCCTTCTTATGAGTTGAGCATTTCGGTTAAGCTATTTCGCTTAATGCTACTCGCTGCCACTGGTATCGGAGGAGAAAATGGCTTATTCATTGGATTCTTTTTATTATTTAGTTATTTGTGCTCGCTTCGCCCACTCGAAGCACCTTATATGTGGCCTTTAGTGCCTTTTTTTCCAAAGGCGATGTTACGAGTGCTCATTCGATTCCCGATGACAGAAGATGCTTTGCGCCCCTATATCGTGGCTTCTAAACAGCGAAAAAGGTCTTAGAATCACGTTGCGCTCCTTTTTTTCATGTGGTAAAGTTCAACATATGATATTTTGTGATTTTTGCAAAAATTATACTTAATTTGAACGAACAAAAAAGGGAGAGTTGTACATGCATTTATATGGAACGCAAACGATTACTGAAAATGGACATTTAACGGTCGGACAAGTAGATACAGTGGAATTAGCGAAAGAATATGGTACACCTCTTTTTGTTTATGATACGGCACTTATTCGTAAACGCGCACGAGGGTTCATCGAAACATTTAAAAAATTAGGTGTGAAAGCTGAAGTGGCTTATGCTTCAAAAGCATTTGCATGTGTGGCAGTCTATCAACTAGCTGCGGAGGAAAGTTTATCTTTAGATGTCGTTTCTGGTGGTGAATTATTCACTGCTTTAAAAGCAGGCTTCCCAGCAGAACGCATTCATTTCCATGGGAATAATAAAAGTGTAGCTGAGTTAGAACTTGCATTTGATTCGAAAATTGGCTGTATTGTAGTTGACAATTTTTATGAAATTGAACTGTTAAAAGAAATTTCCGAGGCGAAAAAACAAAAAATGCGCATTTTACTTCGTGTAACACCTGGAGTAGAGGCGCATACCCATGATTTTATAACGACGGGTCAAGCAGATTCTAAATTTGGCTTTGACTTAAATAATGGACAAGCTGATGAAGCTTTTAGTGCTACATACAAACACGAATATTTAGAATTACTAGGTTTACATTGCCATATTGGTTCTCAAATTTTCGATACGGTAGCGTTTGGTGTAGCTGGTGAAAAATTAATAGAGAAAATTGCTGAATGGAACAAAAAGCATGATTTCACATGTACTGTGTTAAACTTAGGTGGGGGCTTTGGAATTCGTTACACAGAAGAAGATGCACCGCTTGAACCGCAAGTTTATGTGGAAGACATGATTAATGTTGTACAAAAAAAGGCGGCTGACTTATCACTTCCAATGCCAGAAATTTGGATTGAGCCAGGCCGTTCACTTGTTGGGGATGCAGGTACTTCACTTTATACAGTAGGTTCTCATAAAACAGTTCCTAGTATACGAGAATATATTGCCGTTGATGGCGGGATGAGTGATAATATTCGTCCAGCATTATATGACGCAAAATATGAGGCGATTATTGCAAGTAAAGCACTAGAGCCGAAAGAAAAAACGTATACAGTAGCAGGTAAATTATGTGAATCTGGTGATAAATTGATCATCGACGCAGCGTTACAACAAGCTGAACCAGGTGATGTGTTAGCGATTTTCTGTACAGGTGCTTATGGTTATTCGATGGCGAGCAATTATAATCGGATTCCACGTCCAGCAGTTGTATTTGTTGAAGATGGACAACATCAGCTAGCGATTAAACGTGAAAGTTACGAAGATATTGTACAAAATGACCTCCCGTTAATGATTAAAAAGGGTGAGTGAATTTGAGGAAAAATAAGTGGATAGTATTAATTTCTATGGTGGCATTCGTTATTTTATGGGGCGTTGTTTATTGGATTTTAGCAGCAAAAGGAATTCTCGGACCTGGTTCATGAGGTAGAAATTGGTTTGCGGTAAAAGTACAAATCGTGTAGGATAGTCAAAGATATGTACAGCTAGAAAATGAGGGAATACTATAATATGTTAATTCGATATAAAAAAGCTTTCGAGAAAATAGCGATGGGGTTACTCTCGTTTATGCCTGACGAAAAAGACATAAAAAAGCTCACTGAAACAATTCAATCATATGAATGCGATGATAGATGGAATTTATATTTATGGAAAAAGAACGAAGAATATGTTGGGATTGTAGGTCTTGTCATTGAAGATGGCTCTGCGACTATTCAACATGTGTCGGTCATTCCTTCGTACCGAGGAGAAGGTGTTGCCAAAGAAATGCTTCAAGAAGTAGTTGACTGTTGTCAATGTGAACTGATTCAGACAACCGAAGAGATGAAACCTTTCGTTCAAAAGTGTATAGAAATTTCAGAAGAAAAAGCAGACGATATTTAATGTCTGCTTTTTCTTTTTTCTTCACGTAAGTTAAGTATTTCTGAACGATCTCGAAGCATATGTTTATGAAGAAGATATTTTGGATCTTCATAAGGAAGGTTTTTTATAGCACTTACTGTTTGGCTTTGAAGTACTTCGCAAGTGATGTCGAGTGGAAATGCTGTGAATGGCTCCCTCTCTTGAATAGCCTCAAGCGTATGATTGACATGCAGGTATAGTTTTTGCAAATCGATATAGTCGAAGAATAGTGATTGTTCATTGCGTTCGAAGTTGTTCTTTGCCTTTTGTAAAATACGATATGCGCCATTAAAGTTGTCGCGACGCCAATGATAAAGCGCTGTTGCTAATTGGATATAGCCAACGAGTGGATGTAATTTATCGCCTGGTGCGATTTCTTTCCAATATTCTTCAAGTACCTCGTGACATTCAAAATAATCTTCGTTGCCATTAAAATACATACAATACTGAATAAACAATGTATGAAGCTGTGGGTGCATTTCGGTCTCCTTTCCTCTATACTGTAACTTGTATAAATAGATGTCAGGTGGTAAGCAAATGTCTTATGAAGTTAAATTAGAAGCATTTTCAGGTCCTCTCGATTTATTATTGCATTTAATTCATCGATTGGAAATTGATATATACGATATTCCGATGGCAGAAATTACAAAGCAATATATTGACCATATTCATGCGATGCAAGTTCTAGAGTTAAACGAAGCAAGTGAGTATTTAGTAATGGCGGCAACGTTACTCGCTATTAAAAGTCGAACACTTCTACCGATTCATGAAGGGGAGCTAGAAGAAACTGAATTTGAATTAGATGGGCCAGACCCGCGTGAAGAGCTTGTACAACGATTGATAGAATATAAGAAATACAAAGAAGCAGCAAGTAATTTACAAGAGTTTGAGGAGGAGCGTTCGCAAGTGTTTACACGACCGCCAACTGACCTTTCAGCACTTGCACCGGATGAGCAGTTAGCGTTATTTGATTTGAATGTGAACTTGTATGATATGCTAGGTGCTTTTCAAAAAATGCTCCGCCGAAAAAAATTAAAAAAACCGTTAAAGACAACAGTAGCTAGGCAAGAGCGTTCTGTAAGAGAACAAATGTTGACAGTCGTTGACACACTTAGACAGGCAGGCGGAAGAGCCGCGTTTTCAACATTATTTACTTATGATGACAAGCCATCGCTTATTTTGACATTTTTATCTTTATTAGAGCTGATGAAACGACAAGTAGTTTCAGTCGAACAAGAAGCGAATTTTGAAGAGTTAACGGTATTGTTGCAGAAGGAGGATTGGCACGATGACGAAGCAGTTGAAATTGAATAGTAGAATCGAAGCATTGCTGTTTGTCGTTGGTGACGATGGTTTAACAATTAAGCAATTAAAAGAACTACTTAGTGAATCTGAAGAAAATGTTACATATGCATTGGATGAATTAAGAACGGCATATGAAGAAGATTTAACAAGAGGAATTGTCGTCAAAGAGATGGCAGGGGTTTTTCAATTAACAACGAAACCAGAAATGGCGGATACGATTCAAAGGTTAGTAGAAAATCCAACGGCTCAATCTTTATCGCAAGCATCTTTAGAAGTATTGGCAATTGTTGCGTATAAGCAGCCAATTACACGTATTAGTATTGAAGATTTACGCGGCGTTAAATGTGAACGTCCTCTACAAACTTTAGCCGCTCGTGGTTTGGTTAAAGAAGTAGGTCGTTCTGAAGGAACTGGACGAGCGATTTTATATGGCACGACGAAAGAGTTTTTAAACTACTTTGGATTAAATGCTATTGAAGAGTTGCCAGCGTTACCAGAAGATGAGCAAGGTGAAACGGAACAAGAAACAGATTTATTCATGACAAAATTCCAAGAAACCTTCAGTGAAGTATAAGAGTAATAAATGGTGAGCTATGTTTATTGACTCATCATCAAAATTCGGGGACGGCATTTGATTGAAAATATGAAATAAGCAAATAAAGATGTGTAAAACGGAAGATAATCGAACGTAAGGAGTGGCTGTTTGCATCGACGGAACTGGATGATTGTATGTTTGGCTCTTGTTTTTTGTATAGTACTGCCTAGTAATAGTTTGGCAGGCGGAAGTGGGCAAGTTGTGATGGACGGCGACACAGGGCGTATTTTAATAGGCAGTAATCAAGATGAACGTCTGCCGATTGCGAGTTTAACGAAAATTTGGACAGCGCTTGTTGCGATTGAAAATAGCTCGTTAGAAGAAGAGGTTACGATTACAAGTGTTGCAGCAACAGCTGAAGGCTCCTCCATTTATTTGCAAGCTGGTGAAAAGGTGACGGTGAAAACGTTGCTGTATGGACTGATGTTACGGTCAGGAAATGATGCAGCAACAGCACTTGCCGAGCATGTAGGGGGCTCTGTGGAAGGTTTCGTTTATTTGATGAATGAACGCGCGCAGTTAGCCGGTTTGACGAATACAGTTTTTATGAATCCTTCTGGCTTGCATCATGAACAGCATTTATCGACAGCAAGAGATACGGCTGAAATGCTCCGTGTAGCACTTCAAAATGATACTTTTAAAAAAGTTGCTTCTACGGTTTTGTACCGAGCTGATACAGAAAATGGCATGCTATGGGAGAACAAGCATCGACTCGTTCGTGAAGGGGCGAGTGATGTATCGGCAAATAGTGAAGCGGCGAGTGATCAGGCGGATGATGGTGAGACAATAGCGGTTACAAATCCTAAGCGTAGCATTTTTGCTTCTATTATGAAAAAGTCGAATGGAACGGCATTTGCAGGTAAAACGGGCTTTACGAAAGTAGCTGGCCGAACACTTGCCACAGCTTTCCGTAGTGACGACCAAACAGCTATTGTTGTGACGCTAAATGTAGGTGATGATTGGAACGTCCATCGCTCATTTGCAGCATCCATATGGAATAAATATGATGTAGTAACGGTTGCGAAACCCGGTAAATATAAGGTCAACGATGAAGTCACTGTTCAATTGGAAAATCCAATTCGCTTGCAATTAACAAAAGAAGAAAAGGCGAAAGTCAGACATGTACTTCATATTTCACGTACATCAGAGGAAGCCATTTGGCATGTTTTTTTAGAGGATGAACGACTTTTTGCAACATCCGTCGCCATTGTGAAGAAAAAATAAGATTGATAGAGTGAGAATTTGATGAACGATTTTAAGGTGTGAAAAAATAGCTAACTATGAAATCTCTGTGTATTGTTGCAGAGATTTTTTTTGCGTATAAAGACTCATTTGGCGCTAGAAACGGAGAAAAATGCTCTTCTAGTGCGTAATTGCTCGTTGTGCGAAGCGAAATAATCGTCTGGAGCATGGGTTACTCTCGAATCGATTGGATTTACTCTCGAAATGACTCACAATACTCTCGAATACGATTTTAGCCCTCGGAATTGATAGAAAAAGATAATTAGTTTGGTCAGTAAAGATCAGCTTTCACTAAAACAGAGCGAATCCGTTAGCGATTCACTCTGTTTTGAACATACCAAGAATCTATAAGTGCTAGAAACGGAGAAGAATGCTCTTCAAGTACGTAATTGCTCGCTGTGCGAAGTAAATTATTCGTTGCTAGCGAACGATTTTTTATAGAAATGAGAAATTTGAATACTCTCATTAATCTGTGATAGTTAGTTTTCCTTTAATAATGCACGAAAGTATGACATAATTTTCACAGATTAACTGGATACGTAGCGCATTTATGCAAGTGAACTAATCACTGCTGCAAAATCGTGTGAAAGTTTTGGTGTAAGCCAAGACAAATTTGAACTAGAGGTGGAATAATGGAAAGATTACAAAAGGTCATTGCTTATGCGGGTGTAGCATCTAGACGCAAGGCGGAGCAATTAATTGTTGATGGTAAGGTGAAGGTCAATGGTGTAGTAGTAAAGGAGCTTGGAACGAAGGTTTCAAATTCTGACACAATTGAAGTGGAAGGGGTAAAATTAGAAAAAGAAGATAAAGTATATTACTTACTTTATAAACCACGTGCTACAATTTCTGCTGTTACAGATGATAAAGGACGCAAAACTGTCACAGATTTATTTAAGCATATTCCGGAACGTATTTTCCCTGTAGGACGTCTTGATTATGATACATCGGGTTTACTGTTGTTGACAAATGATGGTGAATTTTCTTATATGCTGACACATCCAAAGTTTAAAATCGACAAAACGTACATTGCGAGAGTAAAAGGTATACCGACAATTGACGGTTTGAAGAAGCTACAACGTGGTATTAAGCTTGAAGATGGGAAAACAGCTCCTGCAAAAGTAAGTATGACATCTTTTGATGAAGCAGCAGGCAAAGCAATTTGCGAAATTACTATTCATGAAGGTCGTAATCGCCAAGTGCGCCGTATGTTCGAGGCGATTGGTACACCTGTTGTGAAGTTGAAGCGTGAACGCTTTGCATTTTTAGATTTATTCGGCTTAACTCCGGGTGAATATCGTGTACTAACTAAACATGAAGTAAAACAACTTCGTGTACTTGCTGAAACAGGGCAAATTGGCTAAGGCATTAAAATCAATTTGATATGTGCTTGAACATTTGTTATAGAGAAAGTGAAGAAGTGGCTATAGCATGATCTAATCGTCACATGTTTTCACTTTCTTTGTGATGAAAACGTTCATAATTAATTCATAATCATAGTCAAGCGTAGATGTAACGATTTGCTATAATGAGGTGTGGTTAAAACGCCTTGTTTTGGAGGGTGAAAAATGGAAAAAAAGAAGAAACGTCTCGTTATGCGGAGTGTCATCTTAGCTATTTTAGTATTCGCTATTGGCTACGCTGTATACGGATCAGCAACGAAGGATAAAGTAGAGTTATTGAAAAAAGGTTCGGATGCACCTGACTTCGTGTTAGTGGATATGGAAGGTGAAAAACATAAGCTGTCTGATTATAAAGGGCAGGGCGTATTTTTGAACTTCTGGGGAACATGGTGTCCACCTTGTGAAAAGGAAATGCCAGCGATGGATAGACAATACCATAATTACAAAGATAAAGGTGTCCAAACATTAGCGGTGAATATTGCGCAAACGGATTTTGAAGTACAGAAGTTTGTCGATAAGCATAACTTGAAATTCCCGGTTGTCATCGACAAAACAAAAGATGTTATGAGAGCTTATAACGTAGGTAAAACATTGCCAGCTACTGTGCTGATCGATCCAGAAGGCAAAGTTGTAGATGTAATACTTGGTGAGATGACAGAGGCAGATATTGCGTCTTATATGGAATTAATAATGCCAAAATAAGGAGTTAATGACGATGGAAAATATCATTTGTGCTTGTGGTCATAGTAATCCGTACGGCACGAAGCTATGCGGAAAATGTGGTCGTCCTTTAACTGAAGAAGTAAAACAAACAAAAGTTGTAGACATGCGCTATGATGGTTCAGCAATTCGTTCAAAAACGTATAATAAGTCAATTGTCGACAAAGTTTGGAATTTCTTCTCCAGTGTAAAAGTAGGGATAGCACTAATTATTATTACGCTTGTTGCAGCTTCAATCGGAACAATTTTCCCACAAGAGTTTTACGTAAAAGTTTCCCCATCTGAAAAGGCAGCATACTACGAAAGAGTATATGGATCTTTTGGTAAGGTCTATTATGAATTAGGATTATCGGATTTATATAGTTCATGGTGGTTCCAAACTTTAGTTGGGATGTTAGCTATATCGATTATTGTTGCGAGTCTTGACCGCGGTATACCACTATACAAATCTCTGAAAAATCAGCGCGTGAAACGTCATGAAAGCTTTTTAAAACGACAACGCATTATAGCTGAAGGTGTCGTAACAGAAGACGCTGAAGTGGTGCTAAGTAAAGTCGAGCAAAAAATGACTGCAATGAAATATAATGTGCGTCGAGATGGAAGTGCGTTACTTGCAGAAAAAGGACGTTTTTCAAGGTACGGTCCATACATAAATCACGTTGGCTTAATCCTATTTTTAGTTGGGGTCATGTTACGTTTAGTACCAGGTTTTTATGTTGACAAATCGATTTGGGTTCCAGAAGGTGAAACACGATCTATTGATGGTATGGATGGTTATTTTATTAAAAGTAAAGATTTTATATTAGAAACACATAATAATACGCCTCAAGGTGAGCAAGTAAAGCAAGGTGTCAATGTAGTAGCGAAGAACTTCCAAACGGATTTGACGCTTTATAAACAGCCTGAAGGTGCTGTTTCTGGTGATACAGATAACCTTAAAAAGGTTAAAGATTATTCACTACGTGTGAATCATCCATTGAAAGAAGACGGCTATGCAATCTATCAAATGGATTATATTTTAGGTCAATTAAAGCAAATGAATTTTAATTTAGTCGATAAAAAGACGATGGAATCTTTAGGTAGAGTGGAGATTGATTTAACAAATCCTCAAAAAAAATACGATCTTGGAAATGGCGTATCGGTTCAATTACTAGATTATCAGCCCGACTTCTCAGGTTTTAAAGATGGTGCACCGCAAACTGCAACATCTACACCAAATAATCCGGTTTTCGTCTTTTTAATGACTACACCAGAAACGCCAAAAGGTGAAAAAAGTCTTGTTGCCATCCAAGAAACATTTGAACCAGCGGGGGTTAACAAGTACCAAATGAAGTTTGAAGGTGCAGAAACACATGATGTATCAGGGTTAACGATTCGTAAAGATAAAACAATTCCATTCTTATTCGTTGGCGGGTTTATATTTATGATTGGTGTAGCAATCGGATCTTATTGGAATCATCGTCGTCTATGGCTGGAAGTAGATGCAGATGGACGTGTCATTATGGCAGCGCATGTAAATAAAAATATGTTTAGCATGAAAAAAGATTTAGATGCTGTTACAGCGTTCGCAGGCTTACCACCATATATAGACCAACTAGATACAAATGATGACGATAAAAACGCTAAGGCAAGTCTGAAAAGTGATAAGGAAGGTGACAACACGTTATGAGTTTAATCGAATTAAGTGGGAACCTATTATATGTAGCATTTATAGCCTATTTAGTAGCAACATTGCTATTTGGTGGGTCGATAAAGCAATCGAATGCAACAGGTAAAAACACTGATAAATGGGGCAAGGTAGCTATTGCTGTAACTATTATTGGATTTGTGGCACAGTTAGGCTATTTCATCACAAGATGGATTCATACTGGACATGCTCCTGTAAGTAATATGTTTGAATTTACTACAGCATTTGGTATGTTCATCGTAGCATCATTTATATTAATTTACTTTATATATCGTGTGACGGCGCTTGGTTTAATTGCGCTACCGATCGCACTATTAATCATTGGATACGCAGCAATGTTCCCTACTGAAGTTAGTCCTTTAGTTCCTTCTTTGAATAGTCATTGGTTAACAATTCACGTTATTACAGCTGCGCTTGGTCAGTCAATTCTTGCTATTAGTACGGTTGCTGGACTATTGTACTTATTAAAAGCTGTCGATATGACGAAAAAATCCAAGGAGCGTTTTTGGTTAGAGGCAGTTATGTACTGTGTCGTAGTGGTCATTGGTTTTATCGCGATTACATCTACATTTAATGCAATGGATTATGAAGCTAAATATCAATATATTGATAAAGAAGATAAAGCACGCGTTATTACGTACAATTTGCCTCCTGTTTTAGGTATGCATCAATACGAAGCGCAAACTGAGGGTATAATGGAACCGTTAGTCGAAATGCCTGCATTAATTAATGCAAAAAAATTAACGACAGTCATTTGGTCAGTGTTAGTGGGGTCGATTTTATATATTTTAATTCGATTAATCACACGTCGACGCATTAGTGCGATGTTGCAACCCCTTGTTAAAAAAGTTAACTTACAATTGTTAGATGAAATTAGCTACCGATCTGTATTAATTGGTTTCCCAGTATTTACGCTAGGTGCGTTAATCTTTGCGATGATTTGGGCGCAAATTGCTTGGAGTCGTTTCTGGGGTTGGGATCCAAAAGAGGTTTGGGCGCTTATTACTTTCTTATTCTATGCAGCATTCCTTCACTTACGCTTGTCAAAAGGGTGGGAAGGCAGGAGATCTGCGTGGTTGGCAATAATAGGAATAGGTATTATTTTATTTAACTTAATTGCTGTAAACTTAATTCTTGCTGGTTTACATTCTTACGCATAAAAAAAAGCAGTTCACGGCAAATTTTGTATGGCTAGGCTGCCCTTTTGGTGCTAGTTTTAAAATTTTGTAGTGTCAATGCTTAGGAAAAGCCTTTTCGCTGCGGCGGAAAGGCTTTCTTTTCTTTTCAACTGCTGCAGGACAATGTACAATGTATAGTGTAGAGAAAGATTGGAAGAGAGGGATCGTGAAAGTGTCAGAAAATATTTCAGTATTAGTAGTTGATGACGAAGATCGTATTCGCCGCCTATTAAAAATGTACCTAGAGCGTGAAGGGTATATGGTGGATGAAGCCGAAAGTGGTGACGAAGCGATTGAGAAATCATTGGAAAAAGATTATCACTGTATTTTATTAGATATCATGATGCCTGAAAAAGATGGACTTGAAGTATGTGCCGAAATTCGTGAACGTGCAGCAACACCAATTATTTTACTCACTGCAAAGGGTGAAGAAGCAAACCGTGTGCAAGGATTCGAACTAGGTGCAGATGATTATATAGTAAAGCCATTTAGTCCAAGAGAAGTCGTGCTTCGTGTGAAAGCTATTTTACGCCGTTCACAAGCATTCGCGCCACCAACAAATACATCTACATCAAAAGATTTAGTCGTGTTCCAACACTTAATGATCGACCATGACGCTCATCGTGTAACAGCTGAAGGTATTGAAGTAAATTTAACACCGAAAGAATACGAATTATTATATTTCCTAGCAAAATCACCAGACAAAGTATTTGACCGTGAACAATTACTGAAAGAAGTTTGGCATTATGACTTCTTTGGTGACCTACGAACAGTAGATACACATGTAAAACGATTACGTGAGAAGTTAAATCGAGTTTCAGAAAACGCTGCTAAAATGATTGTAACAGTATGGGGCGTTGGCTATAAATTCGAGGTTGTCAATGAATAGAATATGGAATAGTGTTGTCGGGAAGCTGTGGGTAACCATATTGCTTCTCGTTTCATTTGTATTGTTTGTTTTCACGGTATTAATGCTAGAGTTTCTTCAAAATTATCATATGCAACAGGCAGAAATTTCACTGCGCCAAACAGCTGCAACGGTTGCAAGTATTATCGATGACAACGAAACAGCTGAAGCCACTTCGGAATTATTAACAGATATTTTGCCGAATAGTACGAATGCACTGATTGCGGTGAGTAACAACGACGTATCGTTTGCGATGCAAGAGGGTGTCAAGAAACAAGAAATTCAAGAGATGATATTAGCCAACAAAGCAT
>JAVWKG010000042.1:0-23460 GCA_036638655.1 Lysinibacillus sp.
GTGACCAACATCGTGTTGGCCTGAGACCCTGGAGCGAGCGTAGCGAGTGAAGCGGCTCATCGGACGCCCCCCGGAAATCAGCCCTAGACGATACGAATGAGGTTTATCATAAATGAAAATATCCTATAATTTAAAAAGGACCGGGCACAATTTTGCCCGGTTTTTCTTGTGGAATGCAAAACTTTTGACACACACCAAACAATAGTTTATTATATAAACAAATATAACAAAAGGTGATGCTATGAATGAGAGGGAGCAAGCTGTACTGACATTGCTTCGCCGCAATCCATTTATGTCTCAGCAAGAAATGGCCGATGTGATGAAGATGTCTCGTCCAGTATTAGCGAATTTAGTGTCTAGTCTAGTGAAGCAAGGGAAAATTGTAGGCCGTGCTTATATTTTACCCGAAGAAAATGAAATTATTTGTATTGGTGGCGCCAACATTGACCGCAAGTTTCATGTGAAAGGGAATGTGCAGCTCGGAACATCTAACCCAGCGCAATCTTCTTATAGTGTGGGCGGTGTAGGTCGTAACATTGCTGAAAACCTTGGTCGACTTGGTCATGATGTCACGATGCTGACGGCTGCAGGAAAAGATGCAGATTGGCAAGTGATAGAAGAAGCTTCAGAAGCGTTTATGAGTCTTCGACATGTCGAACAATTCCAAGATGCCGCAACAGGATCGTATACAGCGATTATGCATGAAGATGGTGAATTAGCATTAGCTGTTGCCAATATGGATGTGTATGATTTATTGTTACCGACTATTTTAAAGCAGCATGATGCATTACTTTCAAATGCGGGCTGCATCGTTATTGATTTGAATTGTCCGAAAGAAACAGTGGAATATATTCAACAACTAGCTGTGGCACAAGATATTCCTTTGGTCATTGTGCCAGTATCTTCACCGAAAATAAATCGCCTGCCCGCAAAGTTACATGGCATTACGTGGTTCATCTGTAATACGGATGAAGCAGAAACGATTTCTGGGCAGTTGATTGATAGCGAAGAGGACTATGAGCGAGCTTTACAAGCAATACTTGCACTTGGTGTACAAAATGCAGTCATTACTGCTGGTGCGAAAGGTGTTTATGCAGCAACAAATGATGTAGCGCCGCAACACTTTAAAGCGAAACAAGTGAAAAAAATAGAAGACGTAACAGGTGCGGGAGATGCTTTTGTTAGTGCGGTTTTACATGCGTGGTTAGTAAAAGAGGACTTCGCTACATGTATTGACGCAGGCTTAACGAATGCGCAAATGACACTCGCTTCACCATATACAGTAAGACCTGAATTATCACAAACCCTTTTAAAAAAGGAAATGGAGGAATAATTATATGAAAGAATTCATCGTATTATCAGAAGAGGTAAAAGCAGGACAAGCGAAAGGTTTACCGATTATTGCATTAGAATCGACAATTATTTCACATGGTATGCCATACCCACAAAACGTAAAAACTGCACGTGAAGTGGAGCAAATTATTCGTGATGGCGGTGCAGTACCAGCAACAATCGCTTTAATTGACGGTAAAATTAAAATCGGTTTATCGGATGAAGAACTTGAAATGTTCGGTAATTCACAAGGTGTTGCAAAAGCTTCTCGCCGTGATTTAGCCTATCTTTTATCAACAAAAAAGTTAGGTGCAACAACAGTGGCAGCAACAATGATTTGTGCTGAGCTTGCAGGTATTGAATTATTTGTAACGGGTGGTATTGGTGGCGTACACCGCGGCGCAGAAACAACAATGGACGTGTCTGCAGACTTAGAAGAATTAGCACAAACAAGTGTAGCAGTAGTTTGTGCAGGGGCAAAATCGATTTTAGATATCGGCTTAACACTAGAGTATTTAGAAACAAAAGGTGTGCCAATTATTGGATATGAAACAGAAGAACTACCAGCATTCTACACACGTAAAAGTGGCTTTGAAGTTAACTTCAAGCTAGACACACCAGCAGAAGTGGCAGCAATGCTTCGTACAAAATGGCAGCTTGGTTTAACTGGTGGTGCAGTAATCGCTAATCCAATCCCAGAAGTGGATGCATTGGATCACGACTTCATTACAAGTATTATCGAAAAAGCGTTACAAGAAGCTGAAGATAACGGTATTCAAGGTAAAAATGTTACACCGTTCTTATTAGGTAAAGTAAAAGAATTAACTGAAGGTAAAAGTTTAGATGCCAACATTGCTTTAGTGAAAAACAATGCAGTAGTTGGTGCGAAAATCGCTGTTGCACTAAATTCGACAAAATAAATATCCGTTTTCACAAAAAAGCGCCAGCTCACTCGGTATATTATGCAGAGTGGGCTGGCTTTTTGGTTAATAATCACTTTAATGCCTTACATTTCATAGGATTGACGAAAGTAAATGCTGTAGTCCCTTTACAATGCCCTACTATTTTTTATACAATTGAAGTTATATCTAATCTGAAAAAATTGACGAGCAAGGTGGACATATAATGGCGAAAGAGCAGATTTTGACTCCAGAAGACGTTTTACATTTAGTCACTGATTATATGAATGACGACAATGTCGCATTTGTAAAAAAAGCATATGAGGTGGCAAGGGATGCACATAAAGAGCAATTTCGTAGCTCAGGTGAACCTTATATTATTCACCCTGTGCAAGTGGCGGGGATTTTAGCGGAATTACAAATGGACCCCGAAACGGTTGCAGCTGGCTTTTTACACGATGTTGTAGAAGATACAGAAGTGACACGTGCTGATTTAGTGCGCGAATTTAACGAAGAAGTCGCAATGCTTGTTGATGGTGTGACGAAACTTGGTAAAATAAAGTATTTATCAAAAGAAGCACAACAAGCTGAAAACCATCGGAAAATGTTTATCGCAATGGCACAAGATATTCGCGTTATTCTTATTAAACTTGCTGACCGTCTACATAATATGCGTACACTCAAGCATTTACCTGCCGAAAAACAGCGTCGTATTTCTAAAGAGACGCTTGAAATTTTTGCGCCACTCGCTCATCGTCTAGGGATTTCTACAGTAAAGTGGGAGCTAGAAGATACAGCGCTACGCTACTTGAATCCACAACAGTACTACCGAATCGTCAGCCTTATGAAAAAGAAACGTGATGAACGTGAAGCATATTTAGACAATGTCATGGGCGAAATGAAGTCTCAATTGTCAGATGTCGAAATTGGGGCGGACATTTATGGACGACCGAAACATATTTACAGTATTTATCGTAAAATGGCACTACAAAAAAAGCAATTTAACGAAATTTATGACTTACTGGCTATTCGTGTCCTTGTCGATAGCATTAAAGATTGTTATGCAGTGTTAGGCATTGTGCATACATTATGGAAGCCGATGCCAGGTCGCTTTAAAGATTATATAGCCATGCCGAAACAAAATTTATATCAATCATTGCATACAACTGTTATTGGACCTTATGGTGATCCACTTGAAGTGCAAATTCGTACGAAGGAAATGCACAATATTGCAGAGTACGGGATTGCGGCACATTGGGCATATAAAGAAGGAAAAGCAGTAGAAACGACAAAACAAAATATCGACCAAAAATTGACGTGGTTCCGAGAAATTTTGGAATTCCAAAATGAATCTTCTAATGCGGAAGAATTTATGGAGTCACTTAAATTCGATTTATTTTCTGATATGGTATATGTATTTACACCTGAGGGAGATGTTATCGAATTACCTGCTGGTTCTGTACCAATCGACTTTGCATATCGCGTGCACTCAGAAGTCGGGAATCGTACGATCGGCGCCAAAGTGAACGGTAAAATGGTTCCGCTTGATACACCATTGAAAACTGGTGATATTATTGAAATTCTTACGTCGAAGCAATCTTTTGGGCCTAGTCGAGACTGGCTAAAAATTGCACAATCATCGCAGGCAAAAAATAAAATTAAGCAATTTTTCAAACGCCACTTACGTGAAGATAATGTTATCAAAGGTAAGGAAATGATTGAGAAAGAAATAAAAGCGCAAAATTTTGATGTGAAGGAAGTTTTATCACAAGAAAATTTAAAGCGTATTTGCGATAAATTAAATTATTCAAATGAAGAAGATCTATTTGCTACGGTAGGTGTAAATGGTATTACAGCTCAGCAAATCGTGAATCGTCTCGCTGAAAAGCGTCGTAAAGAGCGTGAGCAGGAGGAAGCATTAGAGAAAATTGAACAAAAAATGAAAAATCAGATACCACAAAGACGTACTGAATCAGGCGTTATTGTGAAAGGTATCGAAAATATGCTCATCCGTTTATCTCGTTGTTGCACGCCTGTACCAGGAGATGACATTGTTGGTTTTATTACAAAAGGTCGTGGTGTATCTGTCCACCGTGAAGACTGTCCTAACATTCAAATTGAAGATGACAAAGATCGCTTAATCGAAGTTGAATGGGAGGGTGGTTTGGTACCAGGAAAGAAAGAGTATCCAGTTGATATTGAGGTGTCCGCATTCGATCGTCCAGGTATTTTAAATGAAGTGATGCAAGTTGTTAGTGAGACGAAAACGAATATTCTAGCTGTTAGTGGGCGTGCGGATCGAGATAAAATCGCGACGATTCATTTAACTATTTCCATTTCAAATACATCACATCTGCTTAAAGTTGTGGAACGTATTAAACAAATTACTGATATTTATTCGGTTCAGCGCGTCATTAACTAAGGAATAGGAGTTTCGATTTATGAAAGTAGTATTACAGCGAAGTAAAGCAGCATCTGTTACAGTAGACGGAATCGTAACGGGTGCTATCAATTGCGGCTATGTTTTATTAGTTGGTATTACACATGAAGATACACAAGAAGATGTTGTGTACCTCGCAAAAAAAATAGCGAACATGCGCTTATGGGAAGATACAGATGGGAAAATGAATCATTCTATTTTAGAGCATGGTGGAGCGATTTTATCGGTATCACAATTTACTTTATATGGTGACACGAAAAAAGGGAATCGTCCGAGCTTTACGAGTGCAGCGCGTCCAGAAATCGCCAAACCACTTTGGGAGGCCTTCAATGCGGCACTTCTTTCATATGGCTTGCAAGTAGAAACAGGTATTTTCGGCGCAATGATGGATGTAGCGCTCATAAACGATGGACCTGTCACAATATTACTAGAGTCGAAATAAGGTAAAGTTTTCTATACCTCTATAAGGGACATAAAAAAGGACGCTTAAACAATAGTATTTGTTAAAGTGTTCTTTTTGTGTAGCAAAAAACTATCTAAATTCATAAAAATATACGAAAAAACGAAACTATTGTATGCTAATTTTCGTAATTATAATATAAGTTAAATGATCAAAGGATGAGAAGTACTTGTTACATTATAAAATATATAGTCAGCAACACAAAGAATGGGTAGTTTTAGTGCATGGGGCTGGTGGTAGCTCGACAATTTGGTACAAGCAAATTAGAGCATACCGCAAGCATTTCAATGTGTTGGTAGTCGATCTTCGAGGTCATGGTGATTGTATGATTGCGAACAGCCCGACTAAATATACACTGGATTTAGTGAGTAAAGATATTCTAGACGTGCTAGATTCACTAGAGATTGAAAAGGCGCATTTTGTAGGGATTTCACTAGGGACGATGTTAATTCGTCAATTAGCTGAAACAAATCCCGAACGTTTCCACACGATGTTGCTAGCAGGTGCGGTCATACGTATTACACCGAGGTTACATTTTTTACTTGGTACAGCCAATACATTTAAAAAAATGATTCCATTTATGTGGTTATATAAATTATTTGCGTGGATTTTAATGCCGAGAAAAGCCCATGAGTCTTCGCGCCATTTATTTATTCAAGAGGCAAAAAAAATTAAGCAAAGAGAATTTTTACGCTGGCTAACATTAACAGGTGGTATTGCAAAATATTTAGTGAAAATAAATGAAAAGGACACAATTATTCCGTCGCTATATATTATGGGAGACGAGGATTATGTATTTTTAGAAACAGTTAAGCAATTAGTGAAAGAGCAACCAACAAGTAAATTAGTCATTTTAAAAGACAGCGGTCATGTATGCAATGTAGATCAAACAGAGAAATTTAATGAAGTATCATTACAATTTTTATGTAATGCGTTGAAATAAATCGGGAAATTACTTCAAAGGTTTTGATCAATTTTATTTAATAAAAATACTACTTTCGTAGATAACAGTAAAATAGATGGTGCTGGCTACTTAGTATATCAATTCCCTGGTTCTAGTGAGGGTTACAAGAGAGTGATTGAAAAAGTAGTTATTGATAAGCATACATTTTTCTGAATACAAGGTTGGTAATTATTTCAAAAATAAAATTTTAGTTTCAGATTATAAAAAAGAATAGAATGGCGCATTGTTTTTGCGCCATTCTATTCTTTTTCCTCTCTGGGATTAAAATTAATCTGTTTAGCTTGATACATATTATCTTTAAACATATAAGTAATATGAATTTCACCTATAGATCCTCCAGCAGGTGCTATTGTCAGCCCTACTTTAGCTACTAATTTGTTGTCAATAACTTCAAACCTTAAAGTGCTTCCAATAGCGACATTTTTAAATATATGTGATGGAACAATGTCTAATTCCTTGATATTTATTTTGTTCTTCTCTTTACCAATACTAACAATTGCCTTTGAACTACTCAATTTAGTTTTTACATTCTTGTTAATAATGGCCATTGGATTATCTACAAGTTTCTCTGATAAATCTCCGTTATCATCTACGTGAAACACATGAGATTCTTGTATGATTACTCCAGTTCCTGTATCTGTTGTTAAAACAATAACTATTTCTTTCCTACCATCATCATTAATATCACTGTAATAAACTTTTGGATAATACGTTACATTCGGTGAATTCAACCATCTTGGAAAAAAGTAAGTTTGCCCTTTCACTGTTAGTTTGAAATTTGTTAAATCCCCTTCTTTTTCAGTGGCATATAGAGTAAGTTTAGCTTCCGGTAAATTTCCGACAACTTTTTCAGCGGTGCTTGCCTTGGTCTCCATTGGAACTAAGAGTATTATTAATGTAAATATGGCTAGCTTTAATATTCTGTTCATAATTCCCCTCTTTTATTGATAGTATATTAAGGAGACCTTTTATTATTCATTGAACCTAAATTTAAGTACCATTTTTGTTGAACTTAAATTGAACTTAAATTGAACTTAAATTGAACTTAAGTTAGATCATCATTTTCCGTTCTATTGGAGCACCTGATTATGTATAAACACTACTTCCAAAACTTCCTCCATTTTTTGTCTTCTCGGCAAGGATTGTACAGATGCTTATCTATATACCACTCCATTCTTTAATTATCATTTCGTTGAATATCAAATCTTTCTCGGTATCTTCTCAACGTCCTACGGTTAATGCCAGTAATTCGCTCAATGTCTTTTTCAGATTCACCTTCTAAATATAATTTAAATGCGTGCTGAAGCTTAGGGTCATTTTTTTTATATTTCAGTTTTCCCCCTTTGAATTTCCCTTTCTTTATAGCGATTTTAATTCCTTCCGATTGCTTTTCTCTAATATTTCTCCGTTCGCTTTCGGCTTGATATTAATAAATTTCGATAATTAGATTATTTATAAGCCTTCTTAAATTTTCGTCCTCAAAATAATATTTACATTGCATACATGTAAACGATGTGGGAGCCATTGATATTCCAATAGTTCTCACATCGAAGTTAAGATAAATGTGGTTTCCTGACGCTACCCCTTTAAGGACTTATGAAATATATCAATTATCTCCTGTACTGATGGCCACTAAAAATTGTTTTTTAAAATTAACCACCAACAAAAAACACCTTGTCTCTAATAAAATAAAGGCAGGTGATTATAATTAAACTATTTTATAAACTAACAAACATTTCGACAAAGCTAAATACGCTTTTGAAATGAACATCCATTAGTTCGCTTCAGCTTTTTTATTAGATTTCCATTCCATACCATGAGAAGCGCATCCCATACTTAGGGTTAGCAAAAGAATATAGAGTATGTTATTTAATAAATTTGGCATAAGAAAACCTCCTTTGATTTACTGTATGGCTGAGTAAAGCTTGCATCAAAATACAAGTTCTAATCTTATCACAAGGAGGTATGTTAGTGCTAATTATGTGCGTATAGGGCTGTGTATATCAACTATTACTATACTGGAACAAAAATAAACCGCAGTATACAGTAATGCTTCGTTATTGTTCATTAAAATAATTCATGATGCCTTGGTAAATACCTAGTGCTGCTTGCTCGCGGAACTTTGCTGCTGTGATTATACGCTCTTCACTAGCATTACTTAAAAATCCAAGTTCAATGAGTACGGCTTTTTGACGGTTCTCACGAAGTACCAGAAAATTCCCAGGCTGTGTACCTCGGTCCTTAATATTAATTTTTGAGCCAAGACCTTCGTGTACAGCTTGTGCCAATCCAAGCTGATTGCTGTTTTGATAATAGGTTGTAAAGCCTGAAACGGAACTGCTTTCGTTAGCATCGTAGTGAAGACTAATAAAGGCATCTGCTTCATGTTGGTGCGAGGTGGATACACGTTTGCGTAATGCGACGTATTCATCCGACTCTCGAGTCATGATCACATTTGCCCCAGCGGCACTTAGCTTAGACTCAAGTAATGAAGCTGTTTTTAACGTAATACCCTTCTCATCTGTTCCTCGTTGGCTTGAAGTACCGTGGTCATTTCCGCCATGTCCTGCATCCACTACAATTGTCAAACCGTTTAAAGTGCCCTTTTTACGTACTTCGTTACTTTTTTCTTTTGTTGTTGTAGCTGTATGATCGCCGGTTGTAACGACCCAGTTGGCAACAAATGCGGTTTTGTCTTTTGCAATTTGTATTTCATAAAAATCATCTGTTGTTGCGACAATTGGGAAAACTTCACCGGCATCAGTGCGTTTGACTACCTCACTTGAAGTAGAGGGAGCTTCCCGTAAATTAGTGCCATTATAGATAATTTTGACAGAGCCTTCGCTTTTTACTGAATTTGAACTCGGTTGTCTAGTAGGCGAGTCGTCAGAAAGTGTGCCGTAGAAGCTATATACCCAGCCTGTACTTTTTTTGTTGTATTGAATTTGAATCCAATTATGATCTTGTGCGAGCACTTTAAATGCTTGTCCTTTTGAAACAGATCCTAATTTTTTGGCATTTAAATCTGCTTTTGTTCGCACATTTAATACGTCTACAGATACAGTAAATACTGTTCCTTTTTGGGTAGATGAAGTACTTGGTTTTTCATCATTAGTAACGGGGCTACTTTTTGGTGTTGTTTCATTAATTGTGATAAAATTTTTTGAAACCCAACCAATAGTACCGTTCCAATCAATTTTTGCCCACTCTGTTGTTTCTTGTAAAAGTGTAGCTTGGTTACCTGATGAAAGTTGACCTAAAACGGCAGCTGATAAGTCAGGTTCAGTGCGGATATTTAATCGGTCTACTTGTGAAATGATCATTTTATGGGCTATGTCAGCTTGTTTGATAGATGAAGTTAGCCAGGATGCTACCCAGCCCTCATGTTCACCTGTTTTCACTTGAGTCCAGTCGCCATCTCGGCTAATTGAAGTAAGGTGGTCACCTTCTTCAAGTGTTGTAATGATTGGATAAGTGAGCCCTGGTCCTTCACGAAGGTGTAAAATCGTTCCTGTTACTTTCAAATCACTTGTATCTGCATAAGCAGGGGAGACGATTTGAAGAGATGAAAGAATAGTGGTAAATAGTAAAGTAATCGCTAATATTATATGTACTTGTTTTTTATACATCGAAGTCCTCCTGTCTTTTTTGATATTCTATCATATAATAATCGACATTGGAGCCTGAAAATGGTACTATTCTGTCTTATAATGTTTGAATATCATATAAAGTAGTGAAAATACACGAAAGTAGTTGACATCTTCACCTATAGTGACTAACATAAGGTGTAATCAAAAATGATTGAACGCTTATGACCAAGCGAGTAGCGTATACCACTATTGGATAAGAGAGGGAAAGACCTAGGCTGCAATCTTTCCTACAAAAATGTATAGCGTGAACAACACTTGAGAGGCTTTTTTCTGAAAGGTAATCACTTATTAGGAAAAAACGGAATCGGCCGTTATCCGATTATGAAGAGGATGCATGTTATTTGTGCGTCAACTAGGGTGGAACCGCGGAAGCATATATAGCTCTCGTCCCTTGCGTTATGCAAGGTGGCGAGGGCTTTTTTTATTTTCTCGCAAAGTCCCGCCCTTGGTATATGCCGCTCAATTCATCCTCAACTCAGCTCATAAGCAAATTGTAGAGGAGGTATTCACATGAATTTTAAAGTGCCACGTGGGACACAAGATATTTTGCCAGGGCAATCTGAAAAATGGCAAAAGGTTGAAGGGATTATTCGTGATTTATGCCATGTTTATCGTTATAACGAAATTCGTACACCGATTTTTGAGCAAACGGAGTTATTCACACGTAGTGTTGGAGAAACAACAGATGTTGTGCAAAAAGAGATGTATACATTTAAAGATCGCGGTGATCGTTCATTGACGCTACGTCCAGAGGGGACAGCTGCAGCGGTACGCTCTTACGTAGAAAACAAAATGTTTGGTGCACCTGACCAACCTGTGAAGCTTTCATATTTGGGACCAATGTTCCGCTATGAGCGCCAGCAAGCAGGACGTTACCGTCAATTTGTGCAATTCGGAGTGGAAGCAATCGGTTCGGCGGATCCAGCAATTGATGCCGAAGTGATTGCACTTGCAATGGATGTGTATGAATCAGCTGGCTTAAAGGATTTAAAACTAGTCATCAATTCATTGGGTGACAAAGATACACGTGATGCTCATCGTACAGCGCTTATTAAGCACTTTGAGCCACATATCGACGAGTTTTGTACAGATTGTCAAAACCGATTGCAAAAAAATCCGTTACGTATTTTAGATTGTAAAGAAGATCGTGAGCATGCATTAATGGCTACTGCACCAGCTTTAACGGATTTTTTAACAGAAGAATCAGCAGCTTATTTTGCACAAGTGAAAATATATTTAGATACACTTGGCATTTCATATGAAGTGGATCCAAACCTAGTTAGAGGTCTTGACTATTACAACCACACGACGTTTGAAATTATGTCGACAGCTTCAGGCTTCGGTGCAATTACAACACTTTGTGGTGGTGGACGTTATAATGGCTTAGTGGAAGAAATCGGTGGACCGGACGTACCGGGTATCGGATTTGCATTAAGTATTGAGCGATTACTGCTGGCGCTTGAAGCGGAGGGTGTAACGCTAGATACGGAATCAGCATTGGATGTCTACTTGATTGCGATAGGTGATGAAGCGAAACTTAAAGCTGTAGAGCTAACAAGCTCATTCCGCGCAAAAGGTATCTCAACGGAAATGGATTACTTGGACCGCAAGTTGAAAGCACAAATGAAATCAGCAGACCGTTTAGGCGCAAAATACACAATCGTGCTTGGTGAAACAGAGCTTGAAGAACAAGTAGCGGCAGTGAAAAATATGGAAACTGGCGATCAACAAAAAGTCGTATTTTCAGAGTTAGTTAATTATCTATTAGGAAAATAATTAGTTGGAGGAATAACAAATGGCAAAGAGAACACATGCTAGTAACGAGCTTTCAGAAGTATTAAAAGGTGAAAAAGTAGTATTAAAAGGATGGGTGCAACGTCGTCGTGACCTTGGTGGTTTAATCTTCATTGATTTACGTGACCGTACTGGAATTACACAAGTCGTATTTAGCCCAGACGTTGCAGAAGCGCATGCTTTAGCAGATAAAGTGCGTAATGAATACGTGATTGAAATCGAAGGAACAGTTATTCTTCGAGCAGAAGACCAAGTTAACCCGAACGTACCAAACGGTAAAATTGAAGTGGAAGCAACAAGTTTAATCGTTGTTAATACAGCGAAAACAACACCATTCCAAATTGAAGACCGTACAGAAGTAGCAGAAGACATCCGTTTGAAATACCGTTATTTAGATTTACGTCGTCCGGCAATGTTCGAGATATTTAAAATGCGTTCGGATGTAACACGTACTATCCGTAACTTCTTACAAACAGAAGGCTTCCTAGAAGTAGAAACACCTATCTTAACTAAATCTACTCCTGAAGGTGCACGTGACTATTTAGTGCCATCTCGTGTGCATGAAGGTGAATTTTACGCTTTACCACAATCTCCACAATTATTTAAACAGTTATTAATGGTAGCTGGTTTCGAGAAATATTTCCAAATCGCTCGCTGTTTCCGTGATGAAGATTTACGTGCTGACCGTCAGCCAGAGTTCACGCAAGTCGATATCGAAACAAGCTTCTTAACGCAAGAAGAAGTATTAGAAATGAACGAACGCTTAATTCAATCGGTAATGAAAGACGTTAAAGGTATTGATATTCCTGCGCCGTTCCAACGCATGAAATACCAAGAAGCAATGGATCGTTTCGGTTCAGATAAACCAGATGTTCGTTTTGGTTTAGAATTAGTTGCGCTAAATGATGTTTTTGACGGCTGTGACTTCAAAGTATTTGCGGATACAGTAGCGGCAGGCAAGCAAGTAAAGAGTATCAACATTAAAGGTGCTGCAGACAAATACTCTCGTAAAGACATGGATGAGCTTACAAAATTCGTTGGTATTTACGGAGCAAAAGGTCTTGCTTGGTTAAAAGTAACGGAAGAAGGCTTAAACGGGCCAATCGCTAAATTCTTTGATGAAGCATTAGCAGCATCACTAATAGAGCGCATGGGTGCTGAAATTGGCGATATTTTAGTATTCGTTGCTGACAAACCTTCTGTAGTAGCAGCCTCTCTTGGTGCACTTCGTACGAAATTAGGTCAAGATCTTGGTTTAATCGATGAATCACAATTTTCATTCCTATGGATTACGGATTGGCCATTATTCGAGTACTCAGAAGAAGATGGTCGTTATTATGCAGCGCATCACCCATTCACACGTCCATTCGACGAAGATATCGAATTAATGGATACAAATCCATCAGCTGTGCGTGCACAAGCATATGATATCGTGTTAAATGGTTATGAGCTTGGTGGAGGTTCATTACGTATTTACGAACGTGATCTACAAGAAAAAATGTTCAAACTACTTGGCTTCTCAGAAGAAGAAGCGAAAGAGCAATTCGGCTTCCTTCTTGAAGCATTTGAATATGGCGTACCGCCACATGCTGGCCTTGCTTTCGGTCTTGACCGTTTCGTAATGTTACTTGCTGGTCGTACAAACTTACGTGACACAATCGCATTCCCTAAAACGGCAAGTGCAAGCTGCTTATTAACATCTGCGCCAAGTGAAGTATCACCTGACCAACTGAGTGAGTTAAGCTTAGCAATCAAACCTTTTAGAAAATAATATAATGAAAACATTTTGATTTTACGTTTAATCTGGTAATTGAATGTAAAAACATGATTGTAAATACCTAGAACCCCTGATGAAAAACAGTTGGGATCTAGGTATTTTTTGCTTTTTCGAGAGAAATATAACATATTAATAGTTTTTAATTGAATTATCAGAATAGTGGTGATATTATAATTGTAATACGAATCCTGATGTGTTCGTGAAGTTGCTTGTTTTTTAATAACAGTTTTGACCGAACAGAAAATCGTTGGGAGCCTTCTATTTTGTACCAGCAAACATGCCCCAAGCGGAGCGGGAAGTTTAAAGTTACAAAGCGGGCACCCACCTACAAGCGTGTGGGTTCAAAACGAATGTTTTTTGCATTACGGCATAATCGGGATTCGTCATAGTTTTACGATTGATTAGGCTGTTGATTCGACTAGAATCGATGGTCTTTTACATTTTAAAACCATATACAACAAAATCCCTATAAAGTATTGAATTACATAGTATAATAATCAGAATTATTAATGATTAAATAGGGAAATTGATATAAAGAGAAAATAATGCTTTTTTTTTCTATGTAATCGTTTTATAATTGGTATAGACAACTATACCTGTAGTTGAGAAAAAGACATGTCGTCTTTTAAATAGAAGGAGGTGCGAAATTGACGAATTCTCTTTTAATTTCAAATATTACAATCGTAAATCCTGATCAAGATTCTTTTGTTGGGGACATATATATCGAAAATGGTCAGATACTAAAAGTTGGCACTAGTTTAACTGATATAGCAGAACAACATATTGATGGTGCAGGCAAGGATTGGCTAATGTTCCCCGGCTATATCGATATGCATATTCATGGATCTGCTGGCTACGATACGATGGATGCGACGGAAGATACATTACGTGGTATGGCTCGCTCATTAGTGAAAGAAGGCGTAACAGGGTTTCTTGCAACGACGATGACACAAGCAATTCCAGCTATCGATGAAGCATTATTAAATGTCGCACAATTTGATAGTTGTGATGGTGAAGCAGAGTTGCTTGGCGTGCATATTGAAGGACCTTTTGTTTCCACTAAACGTGCAGGAGCTCAGCCAGTAGAATATATTACTTTGCCGTCACTTGAACAATTCAACCACTGGCAAGAGTTAAGTGGACAACGTATTAAACAAATTACAATGGCTCCGGAAGTTGAAGGGGGCTATGACTTTGTACGGGCCCTTAGTGAGCAAGGTGTTATCGTTTCAATCGGTCATTCGGATGCAACGAGTGAAGAGGTAGGGGAAGCAGTACAGCTTGGTTTGAAACAAGCGACTCACCTTTACAATCAAATGCGTCCATTCCATCATCGTGAAGTAGGCGTAGTAGGTAGCACGTTATTGGAAGATAAATTAAAGGTAGAAATTATTGTGGACTTCGTACATAGTCATCCACAGGCAGTACAGATTGCATACCGTCTAAAGGGAGCATCGGGTATCATTTTAATTTCTGATGCTATGCGTGCAAAAGGATTGCCATTTGGGGACTATGAACTAGGTGGACAAGCAGTAAAGGTAACAGAAGATGGTGCACAATTATCAAACGGTGCATTAGCAGGTAGTGTTTTATCGATGGAACAAGCGGTGAAAAATATGCAAGCAGTTACAAATTGTTCGTGGCAGGAACTCGTTGCTATGTCCTCAACAAACGCTGCTAGTCAAATGAATTTATTAACAAAAGGGTACATTAGAAGTGGGGTAGATGCAGATATTGTGCTTCTTAATCAAAATTTGGATGTACAAATAACTATTTGTCGGGGTAAAGTAGTATATGAGAAATCATAATACAGTTGGATGGTGAATAAATTGTTAGATAAAACGTCTCATATACCTATTTACATTCAAATAGAAGAAATTCTAAAGAAAAAAATCTATTTGGAAGAGTTTAAAATAGGTGAGAACATTCCCTCGGAGCGAGAGCTATCTCTACAATTTGATGTGAGTCGTATGACAGTACGCCAATCCATTACTAATTTAGTGAATAGTGGTTTACTATACCGCGAAAAAGGTAGAGGTACGTATGTTGCTAATCCGAAATTAGAGCAGCCTTTAATGGGGTTAACAAGCTTTACTGAGGATATGAAGGCGAGAGGAATGGAACCGAGCAATAAATTAATGCGTTTTGAAAAAATGGTACCACCAATTGACATTGCAGGGGACTTGCTATTGGAACCTGGTGAAGAAGTGTTCTTCGTCGTTCGAATTCGTAATGCAGATAATAAGCCGATGGCAATTGAAAGAACGTATATTCCTGTGAAGGTATATCCGGAACTAGATGACAAAAAAATAATGGGCTCACTTTATGCGTTGATCGAAGCACAAAATCATCAAAAGATTGGCAATGCCATTCAAATGATGGAAGCGGCAATTGTTGCAAAAGAAGATAGCAAATATTTGCAATTAAACAATACTGCTGCGGTGTTAATAATCAAGCGAATAAGTTATTTAGCGGATGGCGTACCGTTTGAGTTAGTACGTAGTACATATCGCGCGGATCGCTATAAATTCATTAGTGAGATACAGAGGTGATAATATGCATTCTTATTTTAGTGAAATTCAAAGCCAATTAGAACTAGTTATTAAGCATGAAGACCAAAATATGGGTAAAGTTGCAGCGGTAATAGCAGAAAAGCTTCGAAAGGGAGGCATTCTACAGTTATTTGGCTGTGGGCACTCACATCTTTTGGCTCAAGAGGCATTTTACCGTGCTGGCGGTCTTGTACCGGTAAATCCAATAACTATTGAACCATTAATGCTGCATGCAGGTGCGTTAACTTCTTCAAAAAATGAAAAAGATGCAACAATTATTCAACAGCATGTGAATGCTTTCGATTTTCAACCCGATGATGTTCTTATTGTCATTTCTACATCCGGGCGTAATAATGCACCAATTGATGTAGCACTGTTAGCAAAGAGAGCGGGCATAACAGTTGTTTCACTACAATCGCTAATGTATCGAGAGCAAGAAACGAAGCATAGTAGTGGAAAACGATTAGAGGATGTTGTAGATTTCGTCTTAGATACACATATCCCAGTTGGAGATGCACTGTTAACACAACAAGATATGCAATATGGACCTGCTTCTACAGTGATTGGTTCTGCCATATTAAATGGAGTGCTATGTCAAGTAATTGAAAAGATGGCTGATAGCACAAGTGAATTACCAATATTCAAAAGTGCGAATGTTTCGAATGATCCAGAGCACAATAATAAGATGATTGACAAATACCAAAGTCGAATTGACTTTAAATAATATACTAGGGGGATTTACAAATGAAAAAAACTTACAAAATCACAACACATGAAGGTTTACATGCAAGACCAACTACACTTTTAGTGACAGCGGTATCATCTTTTGAGGCAGAAGTAACATTAACGTACAAAGAAAAATCTGTAAACTTAAAATCGATTATGGGCGTTATGGCACTTGGCATTGCACCAGGTGCTGTAGTGGACATTGCAGCTGAAGGTGTAGACGCTAACGAATTGATTAGTAAAGTAACTGAAGTAATTATTTCAAAAGGGATTGGTGAAGAATGTTAGAAATAAACGGGATTGCTGTTTCAAATGGCATCGCCGTAGCTAATGCTTATTGTTTGATAGAACCAGACTTATCTTTTGAAAAAGTAAGAGTTGCGGATGTAGATACAGAAAAAGTTAGACTAAAAAATGCTTTAAGTAAGGCACAAGTAGAGTTGGAAGAAATTCGTGATATTGCGGATAAAAAATTTGGCGAAGAAAAAGCCGCTATATTTTCTGCGCATCTATTGTTATTAAATGACCCAGAAATGCTGAGCGCAATTGAAGCGAAAATTACAGATGGATGGAATGCAGAATTTGCGTTACAAGAAACGTCCACGATGTATATTGAAATGTTTGAAGCGATGGATAATGAATATATGCAAGAACGTGCTGCAGATATTCGTGATGTTTCAACTCGATTACTATCACATTTACTAGGCGTTGAAATTCCAGATTATAGTCGTATAGCAACAGACGTTATTATCATTGCAGACGATTTAACGCCTTCACTTACGGCCCAATTAGATAAAACATATGTGAAAGGCTTTGTTACGAATATTGGTGGCAGAACTTCGCATTCAGCTATTTTAGCTAGAACAATGGAAATCCCTGCTGTTGTAGGTACTAAAACAGCGACGAAAGATATCGTGCAAGGTGCTCCAGTTATTATCGATGGTACGAGTGGTAAAGTTATTATGAATGCTACTGAAGAAGTACAAAATGAATATTTAGCGAAGCAAAAAAAGAGTGAAGAAGAAAGACAATTACTTGAGCAATATCGTTCGTTAGAAAGTGTAAGCGCGGACGGTCATCATGTAGAAATCGCCGGCAATATCGGGAAACCAGAAGATGTCGATATGATTGTTGCGAATGGTGGAGATGGAATCGGTCTTTTCCGTACAGAGTTTTTGTATATGGACCGTCAAGAATTACCAAATGAAGAAGAGCAATTTGAGGCGTATAAAATCGTTCTTGAAAAAATGCAAGGTAAACCGACTGTTGTTCGTACATTAGATATCGGTGGCGATAAGATCCTACCCTATTTAAAACTTGAACATGAAATGAATCCATTTTTAGGTTATCGTGCAGTCCGTTTATGTTTAGACCAACAGGATATTTTCCGTACGCAATTACGTGCACTATTAAGAGCGAGCATTTACGGCAACTTAAAAGTAATGTTCCCAATGATTGCAACGTTAGAGGAGTTCAGAGATGCCAAAGCGTTGTTATTAGAAGAGAAACAAAAGCTTATAGCTGAAGGCATTGCTGTTTCTGATCAGATTGAAGTAGGTATGATGGTTGAAATTCCATCTGCAGCAGTTATTGCAGACCTATTTGCCAAAGAGGCGGACTTCTTGTCTATTGGAACGAATGATTTAATACAATATACACTAGCGGCAGATCGCATGAATGAAAAAGTTTCGTACCTGTATCAGCCGTACCACCCTGCGATTATTAGACTTGTGAAAACAGTAATTGAAGCAGGTCATGCGAATGGTAGATGGGTAGGTATGTGTGGAGAAATGGCTGGAGATGAAATAGCCATTCCAATATTGTTGGCACTTGGACTAGATGAGTTTTCAATGAGTGCACCATCTATATTAAATACGCGTGCGCAAATTGCCAAATTATCAAAAGCAGAATTAACTGAACATCTAGAGCAAATATTTGCATTAACAACTGCTGCTGACGTAGAAACTTACGTGAAAAAACACTTATTGAAATAGTGTCTATTTCATATTAGAGAAAGTTAAAACCAATAATTGAAGGAGGATGAGCAATGCTATGGAAATTAAACTAGTTGCCAAAACAGACCATCAACAAGTACATCGTCTTAGAGATTACTGTTTTACCAATAAATATGTAGGTGCCAGACGTGAGGATTTTCAACATTGGATTGAGCATAGTACAACAATCGGTGCGTATGATGTAGAAAAATTAGTCGGGCAAGTGCTCGTCCTACCTCTCAATATGACAGTACATGGTGAAAATTATGATATGGGCGGCATTGGCTTCGTCGCAACGTATCCTGAGTATCGTAATAGAGGTATTATGAAAAAACTCATGATCAGAGCATTAGAAGAAATGCGCGAAAACAAGCAGTATATATCTGTTTTAGCACCATACTCTGTCTCTTTTTATCGTTATTTTGGCTGGGAGCTATTTTTTGATAAACTGCATTATTCCATTCAAACGGAGGCATTCCCGCAATTTGGGGACAAGCTAGATGTTGTGAAGCGATTCAGCTTTGAGTGGATGGATGAGCAAGCGTTTCAAGAAGTTCAGCAATTTAATAACGTACAGGCACTAAAAACGAATGGTGCTATGGTAAGAGATGCAGCTTGGTGGCAACGAATTGCTAGGAGAGAGCCTGAGAGCCATTTTGCGGCTTATTTTGAAGAAGGGCGCATTGCGGGCTATATTCGTTATGAAATTAAAAACCTCATATTTTATGTTAAAGATTTTATAACAGAAGATATGGTGGCTGAACAGGCATTATGGCGTTTTATCACGTCACATGCCGCTAGTGTGCATACAATTGAAGGTATTACATCAAATAGCCGCCACTTTGGTTTTCAATTTAAGCAGCCTCAATTTAAGAAAGAAATTACGCAAGATATTATGGTAAGGATCGTTGACGTTCTTGCATTTTGTGAGAAATACCCATGGAAAAATATTGAGCAATCTTTATATTTATCGATTGAAGATAAATTCGGACCTTGGAATGAAGAGCTCTTCGAAATAAATAAAAATGGGAAAATTAAAATAATTGAGGCAAATTCGGTTGATGAAAAGCATATCTTATCAATATCAATTAATCTATTTTCATCGATGATGGTCGGATATTTAACAGTGGACGAAGTATTATTTTATGCGAAAAATGATTTAGTAGATGATGCGAAACAACATTGGAAAAATGCTATTTCGAGTTCAGTACCGTCATTTTACGAGTATTTTTAACGAAAAATAGATAGATTTTAGAATAGTGGAAAAATTTTTATACTTTTTTCTGGACTATACCAGTTGAGTTTTCTTCGTTTAATTACAAGTATTGCTACAATAGCCCAATTTATCCTTAAAAAATTTTGGCAAGAAAAGGAGAAAAAAAGTGTTGTGGTATATACCAACAGATGGTATTCTCAACTTAAGAAAACGATTACATGATTTGGAGGAGGAATACTAACAATGAAAAATATTATGTTAGTTTGTGTAGCTGGAATGAGTACAAGTTTACTTGTATCAAAAATGCAAAAGGCTGCTCAAGAGCAAAACATCGAAGCAGACATTTATGCAATCGCTGAAAGTGAAGTAGATAAAATTCTTACAAACCGCAATGTAGATGTTTTATTACTTGGCCCACAAGTTCGCTACTTAAAAGGGAACTTTGAGAAAAAATATCAGGAAAAGAATATTCCAATTGATGTCATCAATATGTCGGATTACGGTATGATGAACGGCGCGAATGTCTTGAAACAAGCATTAACGCTTATTGGATAGGAGGATTTAACAATGGAGCAAGAACAATTAATGCAGTCAATTATGGGGTTAATACTGCATAGTGGTAACACGAAAAGTGATTGTATGGAAGCCATTCAACTGGCAAAGCAAGGTGATATTAGTGGAGCAAAAGAGAAAATTGAAACTGCTAATCAATCTTTAGTAGAAGCACATCATTCTCAAACAGCTTTACTAACACAAGAAGCTAGAGGAGAAAATGTTGAAGTATCTATGCTGCTAATACATGCACAAGATCATTTAATGAATTCAATCACATTCCGTGATATGGCAAAAGAAATAATTGAACTTTATGAAAGAATTACTAATTAAGGGAATCCCATCAGATTCTGGTGTGATATATATTTTAGAAACATTTAACAAAGGGGAGTGTATGTGATGTTCAAATTTTTAGAAGAAAAGTTTGTACCCGTTGCCGCAAGAATCGGTAGCCAGCGACATTTAGTTGCTATCCGTGATGGATTTATTGCCATCATGCCATTAACAATTGTTGGTTCGTTTGCAGTATTATTTAACAACCTACCAATTAAGTTTTACCAAAATTTCATGGATTCGATTTGGGATCATGCGACTTGGACGCAATGGGGCGGCAATATGTGGAACGCAACATTCGGTATTTTATCTATCTTATTAGCATTCTCAATTGCTTACAATCTAGCGAAAAGCTATGAAAAAGATGGTTTATCAGCAGGGGTAATTGGTGTTTCTGCTTACATGACATTCGGTACATTTGGTGCAGGTGGCATTTCAGGTTTAACTTCTGGGGCAGGCGGGATATTTATCTCGATCATAGTGGCCATAATCGCTACTGAAATTTTCTGTAAATTATCAGGTAATAGTAGACTATTAATTAAAATGCCAGACAGTGTTCCACCAGCAGTTTCTAAATCATTTGCTGCGTTATTACCAGCAATGATTACAATTGGTATAATTGCATTAGTTCGTACAATTATTTCAGCAGGTTTTGGTGTTCCAGAAGTTGTAGAATCATTCTATGCAACAATTCAAGAGCCATTTATGGGCTTAACAAATTCATGGACTGCAGCATTAATTTTAGCGTTTATTCCAACATTCTTATGGACTTTAGGGGTACATGGTGCCAACATTATCGATCCATTCTTACAAACGATTAACTTACCAGCAATCGAAGCGAACGTAGCAGCGCTTGAAGCAGGTAAAGCAGCACCGTATATCATTAACAAACCATTCCTAGATGCATTTGTTAACATGGGTGGATCAGGTACGACGATCGCTCTAATTATTGCAATCTTCTTAATAGCGAGAAATAACAAGCAATACAATACAGTAGGAAAACTATCTGCTGGACCAGGTTTATTCAACATCAACGAACCGTTATTATTCGGTTTACCAATCGTATTAAACCCAGTTTTATTTGTACCATTCATTTTAACGCCAATGGTTAACGTTTCAATCGCTTACTTTGCAACAAAATGGGGCTTAGTACCTGCTGCTACAATTGCAGCACCATGGACAACGCCGCCGGTTATTAATGGATTCTTAGTTACTCAATCTTGGCAGGGTGCTGTGCTTAGTATCGTGTTAATCATAGTAGGTATTTGTATTTACTTACCGTTCGTTGCTATGGCTAACCGTGTTGCAAAAGAAAATAGTCTAAAAGCACAATAATACTATTTTACTAGATAGTCAGTGGAGGTATTCAAAGTGAGAAGATTAGGAATTTCAATTTATCCTCAACATAGTACATTAGAGGAAATGCAAAACTATATTCAGTTAGCACATAACAATGGATTTGACAGAATATTCACTTGCTTAATGTCTATGAAAAATGATGAAGAAAGAAATAAATTACAACAGATTAATCAATTTGCTAAGCAGCTCGGATTTGATATTTCCGCTGATATCGCGCCGCAAGTTTTCGAAGAGTTAGGCTTGACGTATAGAGATATTGCTCATTTTAAAGAGCAATATCATCTAGCGGCCTTACGTTTAGATCTGGGCTTCTCGGGTCAAGAAGAGGCGTTCATGTCATTAGATGCTTGTAATTTGAAAGTAGAGTTAAATATTAGTAACGGTACTAAGTATGTGGAAAATATATTGTCCTACCAACCGAATCGGGAAAATATTATTGGGTGCCATAATTTTTACCCGCGACAATATACTGGGCTTTCGCGCAGCCACTTCTTAATGTCATCTAAGCTATTCAAAGACAATCATGTTCGTACAGCTGCGATGATATCGTCTCAAAACGCTAAGTTTGGACCTTGGGAAGAAACGCCATATGGCCTGCCAACTTTAGAAGAGCATCGCTACCTTCCGATTACGGTGCAAGCAAAAGATCTGTGGCATACGGGGTTAATCGATGATTTAATTATCGGTAATATGTATGCTTCAGAAGAAGAATTGCAAGCATTAGGGAAGTTAAATCGAAATAAGCTCGAGTTAAGAGTTGTCACTTCTGAGCAAACGAAAGCTTTAGAGGAAAAAGTGATTTTTGAGGAACCACATTTTAACCGTGGTGATGTATCTGAATATGTTATTCGAAGTACACAATCACGAGTGAAATACAAAAATGAACAGTTCCCAGCACATGATACAAATGATTTAGAGCTTGGGGATGTCACGATTGATAATGATTTGGATGTTCGATACAAAGGGGAACTGCAAGTCGTAATAAAAGCGATACCAAACTCAGGTTGTACGAATGTAGTAGCAAAAGTTGTACCTGAAGAGCGCTTCTTATTACAACAAATTCAGCCGTGGGAGTCATTTGGGTTTACAAAGTGACGTGAATGATTATAAAAAAGGGATTGAGCTTATGATCGTTTGCTCAATCCCTTTATTTATTTGTGGAAATATATTTGCGTTTATGGGACCAAAGTGATAAAAATTAGATTGAATAGAACGCTAGGAACAGAAGTTTACAAAGTTTCAGCTCTTTGCAATAGAAAAAAAGGATCCATCACCAAAAATCAGGAATGATTTTTGAGTAAAGTGCTTTTTAACTAGAGATTGCGGGTTGATTGGAGTGGAGGCTGTGCGACTCCTGGGGGATTAGCGAATAAAGGAACAAAGGCTAAAGGCGTCACACCCTGTGACAACGC
>JAVWKG010000043.1:0-23259 GCA_036638655.1 Lysinibacillus sp.
AAGTAATCCAAATATACTGAATTCTCTTTCTCTACCACTTCCCCGAAAACAGACGAGCAGACGAAATCATCCTCGAGATCTGTCTTCAAAGGAATAATTGGATTTGTAATACTTTGATCTTGCCGAAGAATAAAATACTCCATCTCTTCCTCCTGGAAACATCATTTCAATTTCTCAGAACTTTGTGACCACATTATCGAATTTAAAGAAGCCAATGAATGTCTTCCATCTGGTCAGGGCTAAATCGACACTTCTCTTGATCGCGTTTAAAGAAGGTTGCCCCTTTTAAATTAGCACCTGTGAAATTGGCACCTACAATTTGCGCAAACTCAAACTTTGCATTTTCCAAATTCGCATTTCTGAAATCAGTACCGAGGTAACAAGCAACTTCCCCCTCAGAAAGACTCAGCGTTTTTCTCTGCGTATGAGAAAAATTGGCGCCTGCTAAATTGGCATTTCGAAAATCAGCATCTTGTATAGTTGCATATGAAAAATCAACATTCGCTAATTGACAATCTACAAAACTAGTACCAATGCAAACACTTTGTTTTAATGAGGCGCCTACTAAGTCACTCCCATCGAAATTTGCATATGAAAAGTCTATTTTGTTTAAATCATTTTGCTGTAATTGTAGGTTTGAGAAGTTTTCAAACGTATATGACTTGCCCTCCTCTTTTTTCTCCAACCGTGAGAGAAGGTTTTTCTCCTCTCGTTCTCGTTCATCTATGATTACAACATCTTCACTAAACCCTTTATATTCACCGACACGAAGTCGGAAACATGGTGCTCGTTGAAAATCTATTTTAGGTACGTTTTCTTTTTGATAGCGAAAGAGATAGCGTACCAATTGAATGATATACTGATGAAACAAAATCACTGTCTGTTGAATAATTCCTCGAACGTCAGCTGCTTGGATGATGAAATATGGTTTTCTTTCTTTTTCAAGCGTTTTTTGTAAATCTATAAACGCCTCACTAAGCCAGTCTGCTTCATAATGTGCCGTGCATTCAACCCAATCGTAATACCATGTTTCTCCATATGCTTCTAGTAAATACGTAAACTTGTTTTCTAATAATGATGTTCGTAATAATGAAAGGTGAATGAAGGCAACTGGCCCTAGCCTATCCTGTTCTTGCTGAGTTTTAATATTTGCAAACAGTCGATCAAGGGATTCAATGATTGGTTGTAGCAAAATTCCCTTATCCTGGCGAAACTGCCGATCAACCTTCTCTTGCAACCGGCTGACATGAACTGATACGCATTCATCCATAAAATGCTGTAATGCTTCTTCCCGTTTCATGCATCCACTTCCTCACTAATTTGCTCGTACTTCTGTTCCTTTAATCTCCATTTTATCTTCCATCTTGATGGAATTTTCTTTACAAGTCATCTCAATTTTCTCATTCGCATTAATCATAATTTGTTTGGCATTGATGACAACTTTCTCTGTTGCTTGTAAGGTAATATTTTTATCACTTATTACCGAAATACCATTATCATCCATCAGCGAAATCATTAATCCTCCACCAGATATGACAATCCGATCAGGTGCAAGTAGAATTTGCTTACCATGCTTGGTTCTTAGTGTTTTCACATCTGGGTCAGCCATCCGTCCTGGATCTTGGCGACTATCCTCTGGTGGTGGAGCACTCGATTGACCGCTACCACTTGGGCTTGGTGGATTACTTGCTGCTAACATCGCACCAGATTTTGGAGGCGCTTTTGATACGGAACTAATTGCAATCCCTTCATCCTCACGATTGCTCGGGAAGTAGATTCTTACATTATCAGTTAGCTCGGGCATGAAATACCATCCTGTATTATCTTCGGATGCATAGATTGTTGAATACGGAAACCAATAGGCCTTAGCTTTTTCTTGCCCCTCATCGAAATCTACATGAATGCGAATTTTGTCCCCTGCAACATCTATTACTTTCCCTTGAATGGAAGCTCCAATAATGGCTTGATTATAGGCAGTGTGGACACTGAAACCGTTCTGAGGTGTTAACGTGTAAATATGCTTGAATAAACCATCTTTTAACGTCGAGAAGATTTTATATACATACAATTTTTTTGATTGGAAAGTAATTTCATTGCCTATTTTGAATGGTTGAACCGATTCTACTTCATAGTACATGTAGTCACTTTCACTAATACTGTCAAGATGATTTTCACTTGATACAAGGAAGTTGCCAATTGACTTTTTAACTCGATAATTGATAGCTTTCATATCACCTGTGCCTACTGCTTGAAACGGTACACCGAAGTAAAACTTTGCAGTCGGGTGAACCGTGTCTGGCACCAATCCTGTATGAAATCTCGATGCCATTCGTTTAAGAAACTCCCAATCTGTCTCTATATATTGCATCGTGAATTTGCCAAGCTTTGCTCCATTTGTGATGCAATCTATGAAATCTGCACCTTTTTGATCGGCAACACAAGCATCTATCACGCCACTATAAGGCATACTTGCATGTTGATAGGTTTGGTTTTTCTTCTTAACATCTAACACATACGTATGCGAAACCGCTTTGACATCTAAAAAATATGTACCCATAACCGATTTCACTTGTACATCTAACGCTAGTCCGTTAAAAATAGGAATAGATTGCCCATCACTGCCGATTTGCAATACTTCAATATTCGTTTCAGCATCTGTCATATACACATAGGTATCTTCAAGTTCATCTGGAATTAAGCCCGTTAAATGCAATGTAGCGTGCTCATTCATTTGTTGTGTGATTTCGATTTGATTGACGCGAATATTATAAGGCATCACAATCATATCTTTGTACGTTAAGGCTGATTCATTTTTCATTTTACCCATCAGACAACACCTTCTTCATTTAATAATTTATTTTCTATTAAAAGAGATTCCATCATGCCGTAAGCAATGGGTTTCCAAATATTCATCTCTTTTTTCAAACAATTAACCGAGGCCATCGTCACATTGTCGCCTACCATAAACAAAAACATTAAATTATAAATCTTGTCATCTAGTGCTGGTGTGATGAAATCAAAGTAGCCAATTTGTCCACCGTTAACTTCTTTTATGCCGATATCCAACATATCTGCGCTTGGCTGCAATTTACGAAGCATAGTCATCATCGTGTGAGTGAAATCTTCTAATTCCTCTTCTTTAATCTCATGTTCCATGATTTTCATTGTGACGTTGATTGACGTACTTTCACTTGTATAGATGTACTCGGGTCTACGGCTTGATGGATATTTAATATCCATTAATTCCGGTTCCATCACTTCAAATGTTGCAGGAATACACATCCGTATTTGATTTTCATAAAAACTGATTTCTGTAAACTCAATCGTTTCATCTTCAATCGTTAGCTGACCTTCTTTAATCCCCTGAACAACGTCAGTGTGTAACAATTGTTGTTCGATGTTTTCCATTCGTTTCTTCTGCCTTGCGTGTTTCGTCATTTCCATAACTTCTTCATCCATAAACTCCATCTTTTTCGCCCCTTCATTTCAATTTATTTTTCTTTCAATTTCATAACCTTGCATTTTCTTGCTGCCCTAGTAGCTAGATAATTTTTCCATCACTCCACATTATTCCTACAAATGAGCTATTAATTGAAACTTTTTGTTACTAATATGTTTTTTGCAGTAATATATCTACCCTAATTACATATATGTTAATTATATCACCAATTGGATATTTCTTTCTTTAATTATGCTAATCAACCTCAGATAAAAAGTCAACATCCTATATGTCCCAACATTTTCTTTAGATTGTGAATAATGTTGTAGTCTCCCTTCTACCGATTAACTCCGCGTTGTCCCCATAGAAAAAAACACCTTCACGTTGATTATTTCAGGTTTAAATACCTGCTATTCAACGAAAGGTGTTTTTGTTTGTCTCATGTTATTAGATCAGCGCGCACAGTGGTCTTTGTAAACAAATTGTCATCTCGCCTATTCTCGCTCTTATTGCTTTATTGTTAAAATAGCAATCCTTGATGGTCTAGCCTTCATGAGTTATTAATTCAAATACAAGGATATCTTTAACTATCTACCAACTCTTTAGTAAACAGGTAGAACATGGGTAGAACAATGGAACATCTATGGAAAATGTTCACAATATATTATGAATACCACTCATCTTCAGAAAATTTCTCGTCATCTTCACTAGGCTTTAAATTGTTTATGTCTATGAATCTTTTTATTTCTGACCTCAACAACACCAAATCCTTACTCTCAATCACAAAGCCCCTATGGTTATTCCAACTCATATCAACCTCTAAATTTATATTCAACTCCCGACACCATTCAATAAAATCATACATAATCATTGTAAAACAAACGTTAAATTTATGAACCGAAACCCAAATACCTATTCTTCCATCTCCAAGATCTTGTTGTCGTAATTTTAAATCTTCATCTAAAAACCACTTAGTATGTTGTTGTTGTCGCTTCTCCTCAAACATTAATTTGTATCCTCCTATTCTTTGTATAAACCTGTAAGCACATCCATTGCCGGATTTGTTCTTACGCTACCATAAATTACTTCTTCCCACGAACCATACTTTTCAAAAAGTTGTTCTGGTGTAGGCCCTTCTTTACTTCCATGTTGTTGAATATTACGCTCTTTCATGGCGGCTAGACCCTCAGAATTACTAGAATCATATGATTTCATTCTATCGAGATTACGTTTTTTAGACATTTTTTTTGCAATTTCTTCAATAGACATACCTTCTCTTTGAAGTTTGGCAACCTCACTCTCAAGCTTTACTTTCTTTTGTTCCATATTTTTCAGATATTCCATTCTCTTACCTCTTGCAGAAGCAACTTGCTTTTGGTTAGTCCAAACTTATCTAATCGCGATCCTTTTTTAGGAGAATAACCATAGACCGCATCTGAATTTGATTCAATCTCTTTTGCTATTTTCGGGTTACTTAAAGGATCAAATTTACCCGTACCCTTAGGAATATCTAAAAATATACTTTATGAAAGGATGGCAGTTATTTCAACCACCATCCAAATTAATTAACTTGCTTTTGCTTTTGTTTCAGATTGATCTGGCATGAAATACACCGTTTTATTTTTCATCATACCATAGATAATTCTGACTAATCTTCTCATAATGCAGAGGAGGGCTTGTGACTTTGATTTCCCATCTTTCACCTTCTCATTGTAGTAAGCGTAAAACACAGGGTTACGAGGAATTTTACTCCCCTTACTTACTTGGACTTGTTGAACAGCTAGGTTATAAAAGGTATTATATAGCTTTCGATTGCCTTGTTTTGTTTTCTTCATCGTTTCCTTACCGCCCGAACCCATTCTAATGGGGGCAATTCCTGCATATCTTGCGAGTTTATCAGAGGTAGCGAACCGATGAATCTCACCGATTTCTGCAATCAAAGCGGAGGAAGTAACAGTATCTATCCCCGGCATGGTTTCAAGCTGCATTCCTAATGTCTGAATTGTTACCTTTAATTCTTTTTCCACCTTATTAATTTCCTGCTTCTTAAAGCGGATATCTCTGACCATGCTTTGAACGATAAAGTCCCTTGATGTTTGGTACTCTCTCTTTATCTCGCCATCAGCCTGAACAAGTGATAATATCTGCTCTGCTTTTCTAGTTGAACAAGCATTACTACTGGCTTCTAATAGAAACATTCTCAATCCCTCTACTGTTTCCCCCTCCAAATGAGATGGCGAAGGATAACTTTCCCAAAATGCTAGCGCAGTTTTGCCATCCACTACTGAAAAGAAATCCTTGTAGCTTGGATAATGATAGTTTAATTGCATATGAAGTTGGTTTTTCAAGGCAGTTTGTGCTTTTACTAATGCGCTTCTTCTTCCTACAAGTTGAGAAATTACCCAATGAATATCCGATGGTGTAGCGTTCGGTAAATATGGTAGCTTACGAATTAAAACATCTGCCACACATTGAGCGTCCCAACTATCATTCTTCTCTGTCATGGCATAGCTGTTTCGTTCTGCATTTGATAAAGAGGAATTAACGAATTTGACAATATAGCCTTGTTCAATCAGATATAAAGCCAAGTCTCTACCGTAACCACCAACATCTTCCAATCCAAATACAGGGGTCAAACCTTCTGTAAGGTATCTGTTTACATATTCTAATAAACTAGGAAAAACAGATGGTTTATTTTGAAATGTCATCTCCCCTAGCTTCTCAAACCAACAATCCACTATCACCGCTGTATGTTGGAACTTGTGTAAATCTAGCCCAATATAAATATGCTTATCTCGTTTCATTAGAAAACCTCACCCCCATATTCGACTGAACGGATAAAGCGAGACAGAGAATGTCGGCAACCTTAGGTCGAGCGTTAGTCTCATAAAGACTCGCAAGGGTACGAAAGCCTATCCATTCTCTATCTGTTAACCGTTATAAAATGGCTTGATGTTTGCCATCTGCTGTTATGTTTCCATAGTGGTACAACCCACTATAAAAGGCTTTTCTATCTAAAATCCGTTTGATCTGGACTTTCGAAAACAATTTCCCTTGTTTTGTTCGATGTCCTTCTTCATTCAGTTGTTCAGCTAGTTGAGTTAAAGACCATGAAGGATACTCATCCCTCAAGTCAAACACTCTTTGAACGGTCTGCGCTTGTCTTTCATCAACAACAAGTCTTTTCTGACCTTTCATTACTTTGTAGCCTAATGCAACATTTCCTCCTGCATAGCCGCCCTGTTGGGCTTTCTTGTTTCGCCCTCTCCCTAACTTTAAAGTAATTTCTAATCGTTGATATTGGTCTAATAACTCCATTAAGCCATTGATTAAAAAGTCACTCGGGTCTTTCTTATGGATACTGTATTGCGGCTGTTCAATACTCCGAATGTCCACTCCATACTTTTTCAATTCTCGATGAACTAACACTTTCACAATGTCTGACCGCCATAAACGGCTAGTATTCAGCGTGACAACATAATTCACCTCTTGGTGGGAGAGATACTCCAACATCTCCTGAAAACCCATTCTATCCACTTCTAACGCTTCTTCATTCACTTTAGCCCCACTGATACCCTCGTCTTTAAACAAGCGTAAAAGCGTGTATCCTTGTGCATGACAATAAGCCTTTATCTCATCTTCTTGATAAGCAAGGCTATATCCATCCCTTGCTTGTCCTTGTGTGGATACACGGATATATCCAATAACATTCATGGTATTTCCCCCCTCCGTTACGCTAATTGAGATTAACGTAACGCTTAGCCGCTATATTTAATATAAACTCATTGTATGCGGCTTTAGCGATACAATCAACCCCTTTACCGATACAAATTTATTGTGTATTGTGAAAGGAGTACAAAACAGAGGAAGGGATATAACATGCCAATTTCAATAAAACTAAAAGAAATCCTTAAAGAGCGTGACCTTTCACAACGTGAGTTGGCACGTATGGCAGGCTTGCGACCAAATACAATCAGCCATCTTTGTTCAGACAATGTGGACAGGGTTTATCTATCGACATTAGAAACGATATGCAAAGTCTTAGACATCGACATTCAGGAGTTAATCGAGGTGGAGTAGTCCTCTTGTACTAGCAATCGTTCTATGTACGTCAAAGTTGCGAAAAATTTAAAGGCAGGGAGAAAGCGAAGGTATGGCTTTGGAGAATAGAAATGGTGGTAACTGATGATATTATGGTTATTTGCTTAACAAAATAAAGAGTAAATAGGGCATACGTTTTAAAGGTATTGTACGTACTATATAATTCGTAAAAACTTAATATGGGGCTTACAGGAGTTACTCATATTCTCTGCATAAAAATTGAACTGTTCGACACTGGGTAGCCCCACCTACCAAAAAGAAACCTTGAAAGGCATTTAGCCAATCAAGGTCTTCCGCTGTCAGCTTAAAGTTGGAAAAATAACCTTAAATGGAGGATGACCAGTATCTTGATTTTGTAATAAGCTAGGCTTACGAAATCTTAAACTAGTTTGTAGTTCGATTACCGGTACTTCTTCCTTTATTTCCTTGAGCGATACATTAATCCAGATAGGGCATAGTGGAATCCTGCATGTAAGCATATTAACCACCGTTTCGAAATCAAGTTCCCTTCCATTTAAGTTTTTTTCATTTAACATCCCTCGTTGCAAATACTCATCAGTAGAATTAAGCGATTTGCCATGCTCGATTATAGGTACTACAGTAAATTTACAGTTTTCACCTAGTCTGATATTTTGAAAATTTGAAAGTTTACTTAAGGCTTGTAACAAGTGTTCTTTGAACGTATCTTTATCCATATACTTAATCAAATTATTCACTCCGTTAATTTTTTTGATACTACTTTAGTGGAGTCGATAATAAAGCCATCAGCATCTATTTTATAGCTATAAAATTCAATCCATGCACCTTTAACGTTAACTCCAGCATCCTTAATTAGTTGTGGGTAGTCCATTGCCTCTTTAGGCGTTGGGCGATAATGCCCAGATTCATTTGTTATTCTTCTAACTTCTCCTTGTCCATTTATTTTCAGTTGTCCTGCCGCTAGAACCTCGTCTTTATTTCCTAATGTATGATGTCTTTTGCCAATAACGAGGTTTCCATTTTTATCAATAACGAAGTCTACTTCTGTTCTACCATCAATACCTTTTATTTTCCCGTCTTTTAATGAATATGAAAGTATTTTTCCGTCTTTAGGTAATTCTTCGTCAGGGAATTTGTTCTTAATCGTCGAGCCATTATTACCCGTACCCTTAGTATTGTTTAAAGCTTCTTTTTCTTTTTTAGAATACACACCAAACTTAGAACTTTCTCTTGCTTTTTTACTTTCTGCTAAATTCTTTAATAGCTGACTTTTATTCACAACCGATTCTGTCACTTTGGTTGTTTTTTTGCCTGTGGAGACTAACTTTACTCCTGCTTTTATGCCTTTGAGCGTAAGTTTAGCAGCTCCACCACCTACGATGCCCGCTGCGCTTATTGCCCGGTCGACTTTGCTCAGTTTTTTCATGGCTATTGGGTCGAATCCAAATGCCGTTTCAAAGGCCGCCTTGGCGTTTCCGACGACTGGGATGAAATCAATCGCAATAGACGCTACTTGAGCGATGCTCATGGACTTTGTCAGTACTACTGCTTTCTTCGCTACCTTTTTCAGTGCCTTCGTCGCCGCTTTTGCTACACTTTTGGCTTTCTTTGCAACTTTTTTCGTCGCAAGCACTGCCTTCTTCGCAGCCCGCTTAACCTTCTTGACCAATTTGCTTTTGGAAAGGTTGTTTTTTATTTTCCTGGCCTTTGTATAGACCTTCCCTATTTTTTTCTTGAGTTTTCTTTTCGCCTTTTTTACAGCTTTTTTTAGTTTCTTTTTTTGGGCTTTCACTTTCTTTTTGACTGCTTTAGCTGCGTTTTTGACTTTACCGACAGCTGGAAGACTACCAAGTACACTGCCTATCGCGCCAAACATGCCTTTGCTTTTACTCTTCCCTTTGCTACTCTTCTTTTTCTTTGCCACTAAACGCCACCCCCTGCGAGGGGAATCATGCCCATGACGTCAAGTGCCTGTTCAAGGTCAGCTCCGTCACCTTCTCCTATTGCACGAGGTACGGAGACAGGGGCTTTGATGGCGCCTTCCATTGTAACAATTTGTCCTTGCATATCGGTAATGCCATCTAGGACGATACTGCTGGATCCGCACGTAAAATGTAGAGATTCCGCTGCGCTCATCGTGATGCTTTCGCCTGCAAAGGTGATGTTGTCATTGGCTTTAAGGGTAAGCGGATGTTTACTGTGAATCTCAATCCCACTTTCCTGGTGAAGCTGGAGGAAAACGGCTCCTTCCTTCGCAGTGAACGAAACAGATTGAGGGTCAAATTTCATATCTTTCCCATGTGGCGTACCCCAGTAAGCCGTCTTTGGATCGGCTATTTTTGGGTTTTTGTCGCCGTCTTTTCGAACACTACGACGGACAACCGCAGCTTCCTCCCGGTGCGTTGGAAAGGTAAGTTGGACACTATCGCCGATTTCAGGTGGGCTGTAAAAACCACTATGTCCCTCCGCTGTATACGGTGTTGCCAGAGAAAACCATGCGGCTTCCTCTTTCTTTTGTGCCTCATCAATCGCTAGGTGCAGTCGCACTTGGTCCTTTTTGACTTCTAATACCGTACCTTCAATCGCTACACCCGAAAGTGGCGGAATATTCAGTCTCGATTGGCGAATACCTGCCTCTGACAGTAAATGATACTCATAAGTAAGGACGCCTTGTTGCATGCGCGCGATTGACTTTGCCACGACGAGCTCTTTGTTTTGAATAAGGACACGGTCACCGAGTGCTACTGTTTTTTTCGATTCAATTACATAGCATTCTGTATCCCGCTCCTCCATCGGTCGTTCGATGTCATTGTTCAACGTATGTAAGTACACCGTGCGATCCTTGGCAATGGTATAGTTAGCCGCCGCTAGCTTTTCTACTTGTCCTTCACGTAAACCAAACCACAGCTTAGGTGTATCAGCATCCACAGCTGGGACAAGCACAGCACGAAAATGTGAAGCCATGCGCTTTAAAAACTGCCAGTCTGTCTCCTTATATTGTAATACAAATTGCTTCAGTGTAGAAGCTTTAGAAGCCATATCAATCACGTCAGCGCCGGGATAGTTAGCGAGTACTTTCGTGATCATGTCACTATATGTCATTTGCTCATATTGAAAAGAACGTGATGTAGGTTTATAGTCTAAGCGAAATGAAGACGATAGCGCCTCTAGCTCGATTTGGTAGATTCCTCTCACCATCCGTATAGCGAGTTCTGCTACATGCCCTTTAAAAAGTGGACGTACACGTTGTCCCTCCTTCAATTGATACAGTTCAATCAAATCTGCACTACTTGCAAACCGCAAACAACTATCTTTCTTTTCCTCAGGGATTACCCCAGTAATATACAACTTTGCATGGTCGTTAACGGTTTGAATCAGGCTGATATCATGCAATGTTTGAACTTCATAAGGGGATACGAGTTCAAGCTCTCCGTATCCAATCACTTCCTCATACGTGGTCACATGCCTTCCCTTCTTTCCCTAGGGACGATGGATTATTCCTGACCATCATCCTCTACTTTAATTGTCCCGCAAAAGAGGCACATATTGATAGATTGATTGATGAGCGCGGGAAAATTCTCCACCAATTGATCATCTTTTCCGTTTATCCATGGCATTGTGACAACTGGGGTGCATGGCATAGGTGTAAGAACGCCATTATTCGCAGCAGTTGCTGATGCAACTGCTGGGTTTGATAACGTTTGACATAAACCGAAAGGTTGGATATTGACATAAGGCTTAAAATCCATCGTATTCATCTGTGCCTTATTCTTCACGTAAACACCATGGCTTACAGGCATCTTTAAAATGCTCGTTTGATCACCCTGTGAGCAAGATAATGTGGCACCTGCCACTACATAGCTGCGCTGCTCATCACCCTTTGTCTGCATTTCTCCTGTCATTGTAAATCACCCTTTCTGTTAAAAGGTTTATTAGAAAATGAGGATTTCTTCTTTTTTCTTGTCCTTCTTCATACAATTCAATATTAATCAATTACCTAATTGGCCTCAGTCATCTGACGGATTTGTCCCTAACTTCCTCAGGCACAATGCCCGCGAAGCGTAAAGTAGCGTACTCATTCAACTTCTTTGTTAGCGTAAGCTCTTGCATGCTAATTAGCTTAAATGGAAGTACCTGCAAATTATAATAGGCAGGTACGGATAAGTTCATCACTATTCCACTCCGTTAGCAGTAAATTGAAGTGTTTCCATCATAGCCCTCGCTACTGGTTGCCAAGTTTCGATATCCTTTTCCATACAATTGAACGTACCCATCAGGGCTTGTCCATCTATAGAAGCAAAGAACATTAAATTGTAAATATCGCCATCTATAGCAGGTGTAATCACCTCAAGAAAGCCAATCTTTTTATCATTTATTTCGATTAAGTCCTTATCTAGCCACTCTGCTGATGGTTGGGTCTGCTCAAGAACATCGATCATGGCTTCTTGAAACTCTGCGACCCCCGTTTCTGTTAGAGCAGTAGTTGTCAAGTTGAAAGCCAGATTGATGGTTGTCGATTCATCTGTATAGATAACAGTCGGTCTTTGTTCTGAAGGGTACTTGATAGATGCTAATTCAGGTGACATGATTGAAAATAACTTTGGCATTCGTAAAGTAAATTTCCCCTCCAATACACTTTGGTCAATGACTGGAATATCCTCACCTTCAATATTTACAACGGACTGGTTAAGGTCAATTTTTTGTCCCTCTTGTTGAGACTCTTGCTCATTTTCTTTTAAAGTCGATTGTTTTTGGTTTAATTCCTGTCCAGCTTTGTTCTCTTCTTTCTCACCTTTCACCGCTTCATCTGACCCACAGCCTGCAAGTACTAATGTTGCGAACATCACTGAAATCCATCTTTTCTTCATAATTATTTCTCTCCTATCATCGATTTTTTCATTATTTACTAACGAAGGACTTCGTTCCATTTGCCTTCGGTTTGAACTTTTATCAATCGAATACCTCGAAATGCACGGCGCAGTATACTTTCTGCGAGCTCAATATTAACAATGACAAAGTCCTCTTTTATGCCGTCAATTTTAAAAATGGTATAAGGGGCTGCTTTTGCCTCATCAATTACAAGATTTTTCAGCGTACCATCCCGATGAAACTCTGTTTGAGTGGATAGACACGCTATTTTGGGTGGTATAATGAGCCAATATAACACCTGACTTAAATTGGGCAAATCCATTAAAACGACTGATTTGAACGGTAAGCGTGGCTCATATTTCACTACTAATTGTTTAACCGGATCTGATAGCAGCGCAATTGGCTTTTCGATAAAATCGATATAGTCATTTTTACGCTTATCCAATACTGGAAATTGACGATCCACCGCCTCTAGCTCCTCCATTCTTTCCGCTGTCAACATTTCTTTCTTGATGACTTTGGATATACCGATTGGTTCTACAGCATTCGAGATACGCTCATCTTGAGAAAGAATAAAATAATTCATCTTCTGGTCTCCTTTTAAAACGTCTACTTCCAAATGATATTTGCTAATTGAAATGGATCTAGTTTTACATATTCTCGTGCTTCAAGTGAAAACATAGCCTTCTCTAAATTAGCCCCTGCAAATTGCGTATTTTTAAGATTTGCACCAACAAAACAAGCGCCTCGTAAATTTGCTAACTCGAAATTAGCTCCCTCTAAATTAGCCCCAGTAAAGCGCACTGGAAGGTAACCTGGCATTTCCCACTTCTCTCGATCAGGAAGCCCACTTGCCCCTTGCACCTGTTGGAAATTAGCTCCTTGCAGCTGGCTATTACTAAAATCTGCTTCATGTATAGTACTAAAGCTGATATCTGTTTCTATGAGCTTACTATCTTTAAAATTAGCGCCAATCAGTAGGCACTCCCTCATCTGACTGTGTGACAAGTTCGTCTTTTGAAAAAAAGCATAACGCATGTCTACATGTTCATAGTTGCCAGAGGATAGATTTAAGTTGCTAAATACTTCATACGGATATTCGTCCTCTAATTTTTGGTCAAGCCATGCCTTGATTTCGCCAATTTCCTTCTTTGAAAAATCTTCACTATAAACTACTTCACTTATATCCATATACTCACCTATACGGATTTCCATAACATCTGTTCGACCTAAAGCTAGATATTCTGGACATCTCATACTGTCAGGTAGCGCATATCTTGCAAGACTAATGACATACTGATGAAAGCTAGCCGCCTCCATTAGCTTGACCCGTTCGATATCCGCTTTGGAAATCGCCCCCATAAAAGTTTTATTGTACGAATACAACTCCTCGACGAATTGCTCTAAAAAGCGAAATGCCCAGCTGCCATCGTAAGTCGCGAAAATAGGATGTATATCAAAAAACCATTCTTCGTCTGACCCTTCCACTAGATATCGTGCCTTCCCCTCTAGTAATTCTGTTCGCATCATCGAGAATGTAATGTGTTCTATCGGACCTTTTTGTTGCAGGGATTGCTGCTGTTGCAACTGGAGACAAATGTTTTGAAAGGATTTTTTAAATTCCTCAGCAAGCTCTTCTTTAGAGGCTTGAAAGAAATCTTCTAATGCCAATAAATATTTCAACCGCCTTTTTTCTACTTCAGTTTCATAGAAATGCTGTAAAACTCCTTCTACTTGCATATGTATCTCCTTCTCTCTCTTTGTTCATAACGTCACAAATACGGGGTTAATTTGCCTTTACCTCTTTACCGAATATTCTGACATCCCCATCCATCACTATTTTACTTTCCTTACACGTTAGTGAAATTTCTTCTTCTGCAGACATCAAAATTTTCTTACTAGCGTTGACAGAAATGTCCGCCTCAGAAATAAGTTTAATGTCTTTTTTACTAAAGATTTCGATACCACTTTCTTCATTTAAGCGAATGAAAATATCACCGTCCTGTGCCGTAATGACAATTTCTGTTGGACTCATTTTAATTTCTTTACCAAAAGCCGTTCTATAATATTTAACGGAAGGGTCGTCGAGCTTATTCGTTGTACTACTTTCTAAATTTTTACGAATCGAGCTACTAGCAAGCCCTTCTTCCTCCCGATGTGTCGGAAAATACAAATGGACATAGTCGTTAATTTCCGGCATACAATACCATCCACTATGCCCCTCAGCAGTATACATAGTAGAATAGAGGAACCAATGTGCCTTCTCTTTATCCTGCTGTTCATCAATAGATAGATGTACTTTAATATGGTCTTTAGCAACTTCCAACACTTTACCCTCTATAGACACACCAGAAATATCTTGATTAAATACTTCACTTCTGTTCATGCCATTTTTTGTAGATAGAGTATACGTATGCTTCAGAAGCCCTTCCTTCATAGACGTGTTGGTCTCATAAACATACAAGGTTTGTTCATGAAAGGTTACATGATCTCCAATTGAGAGCACCTTGTCAGTTTCCACTTCATAATATAGAAAATCATTTTCGCCCATACCTTCATTACCGTTCTCTGTATAAAGCAGATAATCTGCTAGTTTTTTTCTAGTTGTATAGTGATAGTCTTCAAGCTTTCCTTTAGCACTTCCTACAGGTACACCAAAATGAAACTTCGGCTGATCAAAGGTAGCGGCTGGTACTAATCCCGTGTTAAAGCGAGAGGCTAGACGTTTTAAAAATTGCCAATCCGTTTCTCGATATTGCAGGGTAAACTTGTCTAACTTCCCTCTATTTGTCGCCTCATCAATAACATCTAGCCCCTTGTAAGGAGGGCTAATTAATTGAAACAATGACGAATAGGTCATCTCTTTATCCTGATAGGAGCGACTTTTTTGCTTAATATCTAGTTGATAGGTGCTTGACGCCGCTTCTACTTCGATATAGTAAATGTCACGAATCGCACTAACCTTGACAGTCAAAATAATCCCTTTAAATAACGGAGTAGATTCTCCTAAATGATTGAGCTGATTCACTTCAATTACAGAATTGACTTCTGTCATTTGGACGTATTTATCCCTAATATCTTCAGGCACAATGCCGGTAAAGCGTAATGTGGCATGCTCATTCATTTTCTTTATGAGCGACAGTTCTTGAATGCTAACCAGCTCAAAAGGTAGAATCTGCAAATTGTGATAGGCAGCTACCGATACACTCATAGCCGTCCCCCTCCATTTCTTCCATTAGGGATGAATTGTAAGGTTTCCATCATCGCTCTCGCTATAGGGCGCCAAGTCTCGATATCCTCCTCCATACAATTGAACGTACCGATAAGAGCTCGTCCATCAATTGCAGCAAAAAACATTAAATTGTAAATATCACCGTCTATAGCAGGGGTAATCACTTCAAGAAAGCCAATTGTTTTATCATTTATGTCAATTACATCCGTGTCTAACCACTCTGCTGATGGTTGGGCTTGCTCAAGCATGTCAATCATATTTTCTTGAAACTCCGCCACTTCTGTATCAGCTAAAGAATGAGGTGTCATGTTAAAAGCCAGATTGATTGTTGTCGATTCATCTGTATAGATAATGGTCGGTCTTCGTTCGGAAGGGTACTTGAGAGATGCCAATTCAGGTAGCATGATTGAAAATAACTTTGGCATTCGTAAAGTAATTTCCCCTTCCAATACACACTGGTCAATTACTGCAACCTCCTGATTGTCAATCATCATAAATGTCTGATAAAGATCAATTTTTTGTAGCTCCTGTTGAGGCTCCTGCTCATTTTCTTGTAGAGCCGCCTCCTTTTGAGCCAACTCATGTTTCTCTTGTTCTCGCATTTCATTTCTAAGTGCTATAATCTTTTCATCTAAAAAACCCAACCTACTCACCTTCCGTTTCTTAAACGTTTTTCACCTGCAATTATTTATCTTTAGTCGACAATCATACGCCTTGGTCGTCCTTGGTTATTTCCAGTCAATCGACCACTACTTTTAGTTTCTATTAATATACGGCCTAAATATTTATGAATTTGTGGATTCGTATATTCTTGGTATTCCAAACCTAGCCGATTGCTTACATAAAAATCAACGACATCTCGTTGTACACGATCATGATTCAAGCATTCTAGCGCAAAGGCTATATCATAAGCATTAGATGTTCGACTTTTCAAAAGCTCTTTGGAAAAGTATTGTAAAATCATTGGATGGTACGTACTTTTATGCAGCCCTGCATACTGACAATAAATATAATTGACCGTATTATATTCAGTAGCAAAATCATGGAAATCTATATGCTCTGAACGTAACTTAGCCCCAGATTTCAACTTAAAGCGACCTAACTCTAGCTCATTACGAGTAAGCTCCATTGAGTCGTCTAGGACAATTTCGGTCGTGAAAGCTGTAAAATCTAATTCATTCACTTCATTAGCAAATCGGATCTTCAGTATCGTTTCTTTCCCTGTTGCCTCATAAGGAAGTTCATAGTCAGTATGAAGGATATAAATTTGGTTATTGTGCTTGACAATTCCCTGCGTAATGACAAGCTTCGTTTCAGCTACAACAATATTGACACCCTTAATAATGCCATTTGAATAGTCTTGGAAATACAAATCTAGAAAATCCCTTGGATAGTCTCGGAGATTCTCCAGCATTTCTCGCTTTAAAATCCTACCTTTTTGAAAATGTGGATATCGATTGGTAAACAATTTTCCGCTCACCCCTCTCTCTATTTTCACAAACCTTGATTTGTCTTACTTTAAGCCGTCAAAGAAATCCAGCTCAGACAAATCTGTTTCAAAAGCAAAGAAATCTTTACTGCCCATAAACAGCTGTTCATCTCTTCTAGCTACTGGTACTACATGGAATCCCCAGTGAGACTCCCCTGCAAATACAAAAAACTTCACTTCTCCGTTAGCAATGGAATCTGTTTCGTCTTGCGGAATTTTATCTTGATAAGACGACACGATATTCTCGTAAAGAACCGGCTTATAATCTTCTTTTCGATTGAAGTAAATGTATTTATGTGTCGCTATATTGTCATTACCACTTAGGAAGAATTCAACCTCTGCGACACCCCATGGACGAGAAATTGTTCCATGAATTTGGTTCAAACGTTCAAGACTACTAATGAGCAGTTTTTCCTGACGATTATGAGTAAAGGCACTTACAGCATAAGGGACAACTGGCGCATGGTTGGTAACATTCGTTTCAATCATGCCGATTTTCTTGGCATTCAAGTAACGAAGGGCCCCTCTTAAGCAGGCCAACTTTAATTCAGGCACTTTTCCGAAGTTTTCAGCCTTTTGTCTAAATTCAATGCTGCGTCCTGGTACAAATTCCTTTAATGCTTCTCTAAATGCATCAATTCTGCAAGATTGACCAGTCAGCTTAATAATTGAATATTCTCCAAGAAGGCCGTTTTCATAAAACTTCTCCAAAAACTCTCTGACAATATCGTATATATCAGCCTTAATCAGATGGTTGATTTCCTTAATATTGAAAAAGACATTCGGGTAATCATATACATCTTTGAATTGGTCATTTTCTAATAGTGAGAGGCACCAGCGTTCAACAGCCGTTACATTTATATCACTTTCCTGATGCAAATCATTTTCAGAATAAAAGCGACTTCTTAAAATACCTGTCTTTCGGAAAAACTCCTTCTTCATTTCCTCAGCCATTTCCCACAAAAAATAATAATTATTGCGAACACGCAGGTACTCATCTCGTGTTCGATTTTCATATTCTTTAAATCGTGTGGGGATTATGTTTTCTGCTTCACGGAAGGCAGTTTCGAATTGTTCATAGACTGCTTCTACGCCATAATCGTCTACATATCTATAAATATCTTTCCCAGGGATATCGATTAATGTATCAATATCATAGGCACTCTTACCACGACTATAATAATTTGCAAAAACAATTTTCATAAATTGAAAAATACGATAGGTAATATTATTACCGCCAAAGTTTGTATCCCCATTTTCGTAGGTTGTATGAATATCAATTTTATAAGAGATATGCCCATCCTCTATTTGAAACTTACAGGAAGACAGGTCTGTTGTCCCACCTCCACAATCGATGACCAGTGCTTTATATTCCTTGCCGTCCATAAAGCTATTATTCTCTATTTGGTTGGCAATGGTATTGTAAAGTACAGCCATACCTTCATCGAGGGCATGCTCGGATTCGATTTCGTATTCTGGTAGAACAGCATGAAACATATCTAAAAATTGTGTTTTTAACTTTACTGGACTAGAAATATGCAAATGTTTGAAGCGACATTTAAATTGATGCTCTGCCATTCGTATAATGTAAAGCATAAATTCTCTTAAGATTTGACTTCGTGGAACAAGTGCCGTATTGCCGTTTGCATCCATTACTTCTTCTAATTTTGTGTAGTTACTCACCCATCGTTTGATACCTTGAAATTTTGTCGCAAGGGTTGTATAACTATTTTTTTTCATAACTTTTACCGCATCATAGCCGAAATGATAGTTTACATTCTCTGTATCAGAGCAATCCGCTACACTCATAACTGTTGGCACAACTTCTATCCATTCGTTTTGGTGGAGTGGGTCTGGAAACGCTACAAAGTTAATGCTATTTAACTGAATTCGTTCATTCAATAAATCTTGACTGCATGGTGAAGAAACATAGTCACTATCTAAGAAAACACCTGCTGTTGTGTTTGTTGTTCCAAAATCTATAGCAAGAATAGCATTGGTTGTTTCCAATTGTTTAAATTCTAAATCAGGTATTGGAATTTTACGGTAATGTAGATTGGTAGGTGGAAGTGGATTCTCCTGGTAGTAAGTTCTATAAATATATTCTGAATCTTGCTTTCTTAAGAAAATGAAACTATAGTTTTTATTTTTCGTCTCTCTAATACCAATTGCCTGATCCGCTGCAAGATAATAGCGATTAGGAAAATGATCGTCTTTTATGAGATTGAGGATTCCACATAACTCCAAATGCTCATTGACTAATAGCACATTTGACTCGACAAGTAGTCCGCCAGTTTCTACGATGTACTGGTCTGGTTTATCGATTTTCATTCCTTTATAAAGACTCATTTTCGCAGGGATTTTTATCTCTCCGTTATCAGAAAGTGGTGTTTTTAAATACGCTTGCATTGCAGCTTCAACTCTTTCAAAGCCAGCATCTTTCTTTTCTGTAATGAGAAAGCTTTCTTCAGCACCACGGTATCTCAATATAGTCTGGATTAACTGATCTCTTGTAAGTGTATTAACCAATCCTGTGACAAGCTTTTCTTTATAGCAAATATTTCTAAGCTGAAATGTTGTCATCTCCATTAATTCCACACGTGTATATGTCATATATTTCTTTTCTGTATAGCGTTTATTCGCATACAGTTTATACGAATATTTATTCATCCTGCATCCTCCTCTGCTCTATTCAGTAAAGGACAATTCGATCAAGCTTCATCGTCTCCTCCACAGCAATAATGCCAAAGTGATTATCCCAATATATTTCCATTTGAAAACCCATAGGCAAGAAACTTTCTTGAACGAGCTGTACTTTCAACTGATTAGTCTTACTTTGCTTTTGTCCGATATACACTAGCAACTCATTATTTTCTTCAGATTTCGCATAAATAATGCAGTCTTGAAAAAGCTTTTTCATTGTATCTTTCAATAAATAAATCTCATCACCTGTTTGATACAATCTCATAATATTTAATGCAACGATTTCTTGTTCTTTTTTCGAGAATATTTGTATTTTTTCTTGGATACGTTCTCCAAATATCCCCTCATATATTTCTCTCAGTACAAATTGAATAAAAAATTCTCGCTTATTCATTCCTTGCATACAATCTATTTCTGCTAAAAAGTGAAGTACGATATCAAATAATTTTTCTCTAAGTTCCGTATCTTTATCATTTTCTAGCTGAAATAAATTTTTAAAAATATTATGAAAGCGATAATAAGGATTGACTTCAACATCTTTTTCTATTAAATTTGCATTTAATAATTTTGGACTTAGTTCCATATAAGGCGAAAAGTTTTCAGCTAAAATAAAATGAATATCCTTTTTAGATATACCTTCTTCTTCAGCTCTAATTAACAAATCCCATATATAATTCATAGCCATATACCTTCACATTGGTATTCAAAAAATTGTCCTTGTACTTCTGCAACAAGGAAACTCAAAATGTCATTTGAAATAAAAGTTTTCTCTTCTTTGGATTTAAATAGCAACTGCATAACTTTTCTATTACTATTTTTAGCTATAGCATCCATTAAGAATGTATTAATGGGATTATTGAAACTCGTACCTTGGAAATTTTCAACTATTTCCACATCTATCAATTCCATCTTGCTTGCTACTTCAAAGGAATTGACTAACCTCATAATTTCAGCTTTTGTTTTCACACTTGCACTATATTTGTTTGCAAACCTGTTTATAAATCGATCCATTTTTCGATTAGAAACAAGTTCATAATCTAATTTCCCTACTTTTTCGGTTTCAACCTCTGCAATCCTTATCATGTTCCAAACTCCTGCTTTATCAAGATGCGAGACAACCGTCAACTCATTTTCTGCTTGTTTAATATAGCGAATATTTTCTTCTTCTGAATCGATAAGATACCCATGTTTACTCCCTATTTTGCGAATAGAAAGTGTATGCTCATAATTCACTTTATCTTGCGCAGGCATTGGAAATCCTGTATTTTTCACTTTTAGTCTTTCTAGATTCCATAAAGGAATCATATTTAATCGTTTTTTGTCGTCAAATTCCTCTAAATCAATCGTAAATTCAATAATTTCTGCTTCTTCATTTAGTGCTGGGCAGTCAAGTAGAACAACATCGAAAAATTTGTAGATAAAGGGATTATTCACTGTTTTCCAAGGAAGACTATTTACTTGAAAAATAGGATAAAGCTTTTCTATTTCTTGAATATATTTTGTATTTTGCTGCAAACAAACTTTTACATCATAACGTCCATCAGTAGTGAGTAGTCCCCCAGTAAAATACCTTTGTTGAGTTAGTAATTGGTTAATTTGTTGAGAATCACATTGTAAGAATAATGTCAGAAGAGTAATAGATGCATTTCGTCTCAATGCATCCATTACTTGCACCGTATTGATTGGATGACTTTCCATATCTGTGGGGATTATGGGAAATAAGCAGTCATGAATTGGATCTACATCTTCCTTTGCACATAATGTAGAATAAATATCATATTTATTTTCCCAATTTTCAATTTCATTGAATACACGATGTTCTAACTTTTTATTCATTTCATCTTGATAATCGACTAAATTTACAAGGACCCCACTGACAATATCCTTTAATAATTGGCGCTGCTCAAGATTCTCTATTTTCCGTAACCGTTCAAGCATTACTTCCTTCATGTTGTTATTTCCCCCCCTCTAGAATATCCATAGATGCTGATTGCGTATCATTTAAAGTTGGGTTTTCTTCATTAGGTACTTCACCGGCTGCTTGGTCTTTTGGTAATGGATTTAATTTATCATTTGCATTCATAATCTTCCGCTCTAGCCCCAACACCTTAGCAAGTAAATCCGTTTCTTGATAAATTTCTTGAGCAAGTGTGTAGGATTCTATCGCTTTACCATATTCTTGTCGGGCATAGCTTTGATCTCCATTTTTTTCTAAACCTTCAGCCTTCATTTCTTTTTGTGCTTTCTTCAAATCTGCTATTTTTGCTTCTGCTTCTTCTATTTTCACTTTAATTTCTTCTTCTCCACCAAAGGAAATAGCAAGAGCCTTCTTTCTAGCTTTTTGAAAACTAGCTAGTGCGCCACTGTAGTCCTCTGCTTCAAATCTGAAATCGCCATCTTTTACCGCTTCAACGATTTGGACAATTGCATCCATATTAGTAATTCTTTGTTCAACAGCACTTTTTCCAAAATCTTTAATAAGTTTTCCTTCTTTTTTAGCCTTCTCATACTTTTCCATTGCCTCTGGGAACTTTCCAGCCTCAGCATCTTTATCTCCATCAATAATCAACTGAGTAATTCTTAATTTTTTTGCAAGCAATTTTCTATGTACAGGATCTTTTACTTTTTTGGCAGCATTTCTTCCTTCACTATATTCCAACAAAGCACCATCATAATTTCCATCTTGAAAATTAAGATTACCTGTTTTTTCATGTTCAATCATTTCAGCTGTAATTTCAGAAAACTTTTTCACTTGTTTAGCCTTAAAATAAAAGGCACCTCCTCCAACTACTAAGGTCAAAATTAAAGCCGCGGCAATCATTTTGACATACTTCATTTTTTTCTTATTATTCTCTTGATATACCTTATTCGCAAAAATAGAAGCTATCGTATAGTTATTAACCACTTTCTTTTGTCTACTTAAAAGAATTTCTTCTAGTAAATCCGTATATTGCTCTGGATCTTTTACCCCCTCTAAAGCATCACCCATTTCTACGTCACTTACTTCTTCCCATACTCCAGAGGTACAAAGTAATAAAACGTCTCCATCCGTAAGCTTTAACTTATTAGAAACAAAAGGTTGGAAGCTGTTTGGTTTTCCTAGATAGTTTAAAAGATTACTTCTCTCTTCATGTTGACTTATATCAATAGAGGTCTCCATTTCGTTTGCTAATTCTTGAGCTAAACTTTGATCACTGCTTTTATAAAACATTCGCCCATTCCGAAAATGATACAATCTTGAGTTTCCTGCAACAGCACAAATCATTTTAGAATAATCTGACACAACTAATACAATACTGGCTTTTAGACGCACCCTTAGGCTTTGCTCCTGTAAAACATCTTGAGCATTTTTAATATATTTTTTTATTCTAGCTCTGGACATAGAAGGTTTTTCTATGAACTTCTCTAAAATACTTTTTACCGCCAATTCTGCACTACTCACTTCTT
>JAVWKG010000044.1:0-22894 GCA_036638655.1 Lysinibacillus sp.
CTGTCAAACATCAGTCAAATTATGAGTGAGCCGATTTCTGTACTGTTAAACTCATTTGAACATACGCCAATTGTTTTCGCATTACTTCTTGGTTTAATAGGAGCACTTGCACCATGTCAAATTACGGGCAATATGAGTGCAATTACATTTTACGGTAATCGAACGGTTCAATTGAAAAGTAATTGGAACGAAATTGTGTTTTTTATATTTGGGAAAGTTGTCGTCTTTAGTTTAATCGGGTTATTTACGTGGATATTTGGTCAAGCTTTTGAATCGAAAATAACTGTGTACTTCCCGATTTTCAGAAAAATTATAGGGCCGCTTTTAGTAGTGACAGGGCTTGTTCTATTAGGCATTTTTAAGTTGACGATTCTAAATCAACTAACGGCTAAATTACCAATGGCGATGAAGGAAGGTAAATTTGGCTCCTTTATGCTGGGTGCAAGCTTTTCACTCGCTTTCTGTCCAACGATGTTTGTACTTTTCTTTGTCTGGCTTATGCCAACAGTTGTGTCAACGTCATATGGCTTTATATTACCAACCGTTTTCGGGATTGCTACAGCCATGCCACTCATACTTATATTTGTTTTGATTTCTTTATTTGATACAAAGAAAATCATTTTGAAAAATAGCATGAAGTTTGGGCGTGTGGTACAGAAGCTTGCAGCGGTCATTCTTATTGTTATTGGTGTCTTTGATACGATTACTTATTGGGGAGTTTAAAGAGGGAGCAAGTATAATATGAAAAAGTCGAATCCAGTATACTCGGGTTCGACTTTTGTGTCTAAGTAGTCTATTTAATTTTGAGGGAAATAATGTGGATAGAAGCTTTGATGCGCGTAAATCCAATCTTTCATCTCCATTATCATTTCTTCATAAGTAGGGACGACAAAGGAAAAACCGCTGCGATTATTGTGAAGTGTTTTATCGACTTTTACTTTATCGCAAGGGAGAATTGTAATGTCATTTGTTTTAAAGTTTTTATTGAAAAGTCCCATTAAATCGAATTTGTTAATGTTTTGATTATTGACCAGATTGTATAGCCCTGTTATATCCTCTATTGCTGCTCTTTCAATCGCTTTTGCTAATGTTAATGTCGTGACACCCGTCCAAATGGCATCTGTATAGCCATTTATAGTTCCTTGCTGCTTCATAAACCAGTTAAACAAGCCGATGCCATCTTGCTTCATATCAGGTCCAATAATCGAATTCCTGAAAGTTAAATTTTTATTGTCATTCACTTCACCTAAAGCTTTTGTTCGGTCGTATAATGTTTCACCATCATGAATGCTGTTTTCAGAATAGGGGGCGGATTTACCTGAAAAAACGCAATCTGTACTCATATGAATGAGTTTCGTCTTCGTATTTTTTAATATATCTACTATTGAATGTGGCAAATAGCTATTCACATAGACAGCTTTTGATGGGTTATCATCACAGGCACTATTTAAAATGCCTATACAATTGATGACGACATCATAGTTATTTAACAAAATCCCTTGCAAGGAAAATCGTTTAAGTATAGAGCCGTTTATATTTTTACAGTATGGAAAAGGTGTTCTCGAATAGGTTGTGACTTCATGACCTTGCTCACTTAAATATAATGAGATAATATGACCAGCCATCCCAGTTGCTCCAAGAACTAAAAATTTCAATTGATTCCTCCGTTCCATTTGTGTAGCTCATCTATGATGTAAGGGAGTTTTAACAATTTCTCTTTTATTTCTTGTACAGAAAGAATGTTCGTATTATTAGAGTTATATTCGTCAGTTAAAGTAATTTTAGGCGAGCCTATATTAAGGTACTTTGCATAATTAAGATCACGGTTATCGGCAGGGATTTTATAATATCCACCTAAATCCACTGCTTTTGCCGCTTCCTCTTTTGTTAGCAGTACCTCGTACATTTTTTCTCCGTGACGTGTGCCAATAATATGAATGTCATTTTCTACTTTAAATAATTCATTCAATGCTCGAGCCAAATCAATGACAAAAGAAGATGGTGATTTTTGCACCATAATATCACCATTTTCTGCATGAGAAAAGGCGTACAACACTAATTCCACGGCTTCTTCTAAGCTCATAATAAAGCGTGTCATTTTGATATCCGTAACGGTTAATGGCTTTCCAGCTTTGATTTGTTCGATGAATAAGGGAATGACTGAGCCACGTGAAGCCATGACATTGCCGTATCTTGTGCCGCATATAAGTGTTTGGTTGGAAGTGAGCATCCTAGACTTGGCAATGAACGTTTTCTCCATCATCGCTTTTGAGATACCCATTGCATTGACAGGATAGGCGGCTTTGTCAGTAGATAGGCATATCACCTTTTTTACACCTGCGTTAATGGCAGCAGTTAATACATTTTCAGTGCCTAGAATATTCGTTTTTACAGCTTCTAATGGGAAAAATTCACAAGAGGGGACTTGCTTCAGGGCTGCTGCATGGAAGACATAGTCCACATTGTACATCGCATTATTTATGCTATTGATATCGCGTACATCGCCAACGAAAAATTTGATTTTATTGTTTTGGTATAAAATGCGCATATCATCTTGCTTCTTTTCATCACGAGAGAATATGCGGATTTCTTTAATATCTGTCGTTAAAAATCGTTTTAATACAGCATTTCCAAATGAACCCGTACCACCTGTTATCAGTAACGTTTTATCTTTAAACATCGTATTGTAATGTCACACCTCCTAGAAGAGTGGGCGTTATTTCAGCCCTCTTAGATGTAAATCGTATTCAGAATTTTCTCTCGGGAAGTTATACCAATAGGCTAATATTTCGGTGTATTTGCTTGATGGGTTTTTATTCATAAGGGCACAATTAAAATCCCAATCTCCAGCAATATCTTTTCTTTTCGTAAATCGTGCATCTCCTATAAAGCTTCTTCGAATAATTTTAAATTGTCCTGGTAATGAATAACGATTTGATTCATTTTTGATAAACGTGTATCCAGCTTTCGTTAACATATTGTAATAATAGATGTCATATGTTCCATCTACCTGTGCCAAGACATCACTAATCGCAGGTAAATAATGATCATCACTATCAATGATTGCAATATAATCACCAGTTGCTTCTGTAATGCATCGATTGTAGGATTCACTCGCACCAACATTGGTGTCATTTACTAAGATTTTCAAGCTAGGGCAATCTTTTTGGTATTCTTTTAAAATAGCTAACGTACTATCCGTTGAACCATCATCGCAGACAATTATTTCATAGGCATATTCTTTTGGAATACTAGTAAGCATTGTCACAATCCACTCCCCGCTATTGTAAGCTGGAGTTAAAAAACTAATTTTCATTAGCAACCCTCAATTCTATTTATACTTTCATTTAGCAAATGCTTATTGTACAGAAAGTGGTACATGCATGAGTGAGGTATATCCAGTTGTCCCAAAGTCACTAGTGGACGAATACTACTCAAGTCAATATTAATCCCGGATAAACGCGAAGACGCTTTCCAACATAATATGCATATTTTTATGTAGTTCATAGGCTATAGTTCATTTGGGAATCTAATCGCTATTCAATGGAACTATGTCTAAAAAGTGCCGCTCGCGCCAAGATGCGAGAAGGACAAAGAGTTAAATCCAAAATGCAAATTTATTTGATATTTTAAATGAATTTCACTTTTTTAGTGTGGTTTCCTGTGACAGATGTTTATAGCGAAAGAGAATTACCTTAGCGTTGCCCAACCTGGGTAAATTGTTCAATTTATCTTCCATTGTTGAAGGTGCCTCGGACATTTCATAAAATCAACGCTTTGGAAAAATTCATCCTACGTATGATTGGGGAAATATTGGGCTAGAATTGAAAAAAGCGGCAACAGAAGATGAATTACTAGCCAAAACATGTGATGAACTACAAAAATTTGCAAGATCCGAATTGAACTGGAAATATATTATTAAAAAGATAGCTGCTTTATTGATGAAGAAGCAGTGAAATATCTATTGTTGTAGCAATTATTCCTTTAATTTTAAGCGCTACAATTTGTGATTTGATCGTAAGAACTGCGTAGATTGTTAGGGTACGTAATATCCATATCCCACCATATACGATATACTAATTGCTAAGTAAGTATTTGGTAGATGAGGGGACATGATGATGGAAATAGTGCGTGCAACCATACATGAATTAGAAGATGTAACTAGACTTTTTGATGAGTATCGTCAGTTTTACGGACATGAATCGGATATTAGCAGTGCAAAGGCATTTTTACAATTACGTTTTACTTTAAATGAATCTATTATTTTTCTAGCCATTGTAGATGGGAAAGCAATTGGTTTCACACAGCTCTATCCTACATTTTCATCAATAGCTTTGCAGCGCGCGTTTATCTTAAATGATTTGTATGTTACAGAGGATGCGAGAGGATTAGGGGCTGGGATGGCATTAACTGAAAAGGTATTCCAATATGCTCAGCAACAGCAAGCTCGTTATGTGGCGCTGCAAACGGCACCTGATAATGTGAGTGCTCGTGGGTTATATGAGAAGTTAGGTATGATGCTTGATGAGTATTGTAATTATGTAAAGTATTTTGACTGAGAAAAAGCATCTCCTCCTAGTTTCTTTTGGATGGAGATGTTTTTTTTGATAAGAACGTATATGTGTATAGTGATGTCGTGGTCTGCTCTAGTTGGTGTTGTCGAAAAGTGTGTTAAATGTGTAATATGAGACCTGAATGTGGATAAAACGTATTTTGTGCGTGATAAAATCAGTCGTTGAATAGTAGTTTGAAGAGTGGAGTTATGCAATGTTTGTCGAGGTGGCTACAGTCATCTCGTAGTTGAGCGGATGAGTAGTTGGTAGTTATTGCCCATGATATAATGAGCATATTTATTAGTTAGATCGTATGAGACAAAGTGAATTCTGGCAATTGCGCGTGAAATTATCTATTCAATACTTACATAAATTGTGAGGTGTGTTGATTAGGGAAATATTAGGATGCTATTTAACGTAAAACTGATTGTTTCCTATTCCTACGCTTCAGTATGTCATGACATTTTGTTAGTTGATTGTAGCGGAGGGGTGCTCGCCCCGCGGAAAGCGAGCAGCCCGTAGCGGAAATCAACCTGAAGCTTCAAGTGTTGATGGTAGAAATTAGATAATCAACACGCGTGATTTGGCATCAAGAAAGAGGTTTAAGTATATGCAATTACATTTTTTAGGGACAGGCGCGGGTATGCCGTCAAAAGAACGAAACACAAGTGCACTAATGGTGAAGTTACTCGATGAAATAGGTGAGATGTGGCTATTCGATTGTGGGGAGGCAACGCAGCATCAAATTTTGCATACATCATTAAAGCCACGTAAAGTGACGAAGATTTTCATCACACATTTACATGGTGATCATATATTTGGCTTGCCTGGTTTTTTGAGCTCACGTTCTTTCCAAGGCGGAGATGAGGCGCTGACAATCTACGGTCCTGCTGGCTTACAGCAATGGGTTGAAATGACCCTAGCTTTATCGAAAACGCATTTGACTTATCCACTTCAGTTTGTAGAGGTGGCGGAAGGAATTGTATTTGAAGATGGGCAGTTTGTTGTACGCGTAAGTGAATTGCGACATGTCGTTCAATGCTTCGGCTACCGAATTGAACAGAAGGATTTACCAGGAGAACTGTTAATAGAAAAGGCGCTAGCGCTAGGTGTACCAAAGGGTCCGCTATTAGGTCGGTTAAAAAGTGGCCGAGATATTATACTAGACACTGGTGTGATTGTGCGTGCTTCTGATGTAGTGTCACCACCTCAAAAAGGGTTTGTTTTAGCTATATTAGGCGACACGAAATATTGTGAAGAAGCAATCACATTAGCTAAAGATGCAGATATTGTCGTACATGAAGCTACTTTTGATAATGGTACAACGGAATTAGCAGCAAATTATGGTCACGCTACAAATGTAGAAGCGGCAACTGTTGCAAAGAATGCAAAAGCACGCTACTTATTGTTAAATCATCTAAGCGCACGTTTTTTGCCACATGATTTGCCGAAATTTTTAGCTGAAGCACAAATGGTTTTTGAGCAAACACAATTAACAGCTGATCATTCGGTGTTCACTTGGCATGATGATGAATTGAAACAATAATTATGGAAATATAATGTTGATGTCGTGTCATTGTGAAGTAGGTAAATAAAAAGCATCTTTTGTCATGATTTTCAATGACAAAAGATGCTTTTTGTTTTGGGCAGGTAAGTAAAATAAACTGAGCGTACAAATAAAATGCATTTCATTTGGAGAGTGAAAGTAGAAAATATTTATTGTTAAAAATATGATATTTCGGATACTTTGTTAATGTATTCATGTTAGTTACGAAAAAATTTTACTATCTTATTACAGATTAATGACATTTTCTTCGTTTGAAAATAACTACTATTCTCTTTGTTGCAAATAAAGTGTTAATTATAAGAAACTAATATTGTATGATGAAATAAATAAATTAATAAATAGAGAGAGAAGTTAGGGGTGAGTGGTTAATGAAAAAATCAATGAAGTGGAAAATGCTGTTGGAGATTATGGCGATTGTCGTGTTAATAATCGGTGCATTTTCAGTGTATATTTATCAAGCAACTAATAAGAGTGTGAAAAGTAATGGGGATGCGCTTGTGGAATCCATCGCAATGGGGATTGAAGGAGCCATCAAATCGAGGGAAAAAGCTGAAGAAATTATGGAAGCGGAAATGATTGCGGAATCGGTAATGGCTTCGTATATCATTGATAAAGGCGCTACATATGAAGAGTTAAAGGAAATTGCTGAGCGAGGCGGTATGGATGAAATATGGAGTACAGATGATCAAGGCAACACGGGTGTGACTTCAGTAGCGCCAGCAATTGATTTTAATTTTGGTGGAGATCCAAACGGTCAGGCTGCCGAGTATATGCAATTATTAGATGGAAGTACAAAAGAGATTATCCAAAAAGCACAAATTCGGGATGTCGATGGTGAGTTTTATAAGTTTGTTGGCGTTAGTAGCTGGAATCCAGCAAAGCCTCAAATCGTACAAGTTGCCCGCCATGGTCAACAGTTATTAGATTTAGAAGCAAGTATCGGAAGTGAAAATTACATAAAAAATTTGAAAGAAAATCTATCTGAAACGGTATTGTATGCGGCACTTGTAGATGGAGAAGGGAAAACAGTATCGTCAACGATTGATAAAGGTGTGGATGAAATTGGCTTTGCAAACGATCAATTTTCATCGAAAGAGTTAACAGCTGTTTCGAATAGCTATGAAGGCACGCGTGCTACACAATATGTGAAACCTTTATCAGATGGTACATATTTAGCGGTTGTTGTGTCAAATGTGGTACTATCAAATATTTTAATAGGTACGATAATTGCTTCATTAATCGTAGTTTGCATCATTTTCCTAACAACAGGAAATGCGATTTCACGTCAGGTTTCTCGTATTTTAAGTGTACGTAACTCACTTGAGGATATTAGCCAAGGCGAAGCAGATTTAACGAAGCGTATTAAGGTCACTTCACAAGATGAAATAGGTCAACTTGTCACATCTTTTAATGCAATGATGGACAATTTCCAATACATTATGCGAGATTTAAAGCAAGAAGCATCTCAAATTAAAGAAGCAACAAGTAAAATTCATGAACATGCTCATCTTACACTAAGTACTTCCCAAATTATTCAGGAAGAGTCTAGACAAGTTGCTCAAGCATCATTCGGACAGCTTAAAAACACAGAAGATAGCGCATATTCAATGGAAGAACTAGCTCGAAGCATTCAGCATATTTCTGAGTCGATTGCTGAAATATCTTCTATCTCCCGTAATACGGAAGATAATGCGAATAATGGTTTGCAAATTATGAACCGTTTACATGTGCAATTAGAAGATGTGTATGGAAAAACAGATGTTTCCGTTTCACGTACGAAAGAATTAGTAAAGCTATCTAGTAAGATAGGAGAGTTTACGAATGTTATTACTGGTATTTCCGATCAAACGAACTTGCTTGCATTAAATGCGTCGATCGAGGCCGCTCGTGCTGGTGAAGCTGGAAAAGGTTTTGCAGTTGTAGCAGAGGAAGTTCGTAAATTAGCTGAAGAGTCCAAAGTAGCTGCAGAGCGCATTTCACAGGTCGTTATTAATGTTCAAAAAGAAACGACTGGAATCGTGGATGCAATCCATTCAACAGCAGATGTACTAAGTGCAGGTCGGAGAGTGGCAAGTGAGGCTCAGCAATCATTTAATGGCATTAACGAAGATGTTCGCACTTTAGCAGATCAGGTTGATATCGTTTCGAGTGCTACTGAGGAAATTGCGGCAAGCACAGAGGAAGTGACAGCTACAATTGAAGATGTGTCCTTATTAGCTAAACAAACAACCGCAACAGTTGATGGAGTGGCGCAAAAAGCACAAAATCAAGCAACGAGCATGAATAATATGACAACAATTATCGATATGCTAAACAATACGGCAAGTAACTTACAGCAATCGGCTGGCAAATATAAAGTATAAATAGTTGTTGATTGAATGAGGATGACTACAGCGTACTGCTGTAGTCGGTGCTACCTTTGCATAAAAATAGTGCGCTTGATAGCTAATTTACGTATAATTAAGTAAAGGGGAGTGGTTATATGGAACAAAGGAAATTGCCACCAGCCGTTTTACGTTTACTCGTTATCTTTCCAAACGTGCTGAGCTATTTACTATTAGGTGGACTTATTATTTTTGTATTAACAAATTATGAACAGTTAAAGGCTACAGAAAACTTAAAAATATGGCTGATCTCAATTGCCGCTCTTGCACCGATGTCAACGATGACTACATACAGTATTGTAAAGAAGATTCGTGCTGGACATATGTGAAGCAATTTTATAACGAATATACTAAACACCCGCAGTCTATAATGATTGCGGGTGTTTAGTTTAGAGAAACGGCAGGAAGCTAATGTAAGCAAGTTAGTAGCGTGTGAAATATTACTTCGAATTCGAGATATTTTCCTTGCTACTTTATCACTTGCGTGGTAAAGTGATGATGCAGAACAGAGAGAGAGGGGGACGGTGAATTGCGAAAACATACACTTGGTTCACTTACTTGGCTACGTATGATGCGCTTTACCAACCAAAGTAATCAGCTGTCCAATGAATTTTTAAAACAATTTGATTTAACAACAGCGCAATTTGATGTGCTTATCCAAATTAAGACATATGCACCATTAACTCAAACGGAACTCGCTGAAAAAGTGACTGTTACGCAAGGTGGTATGTCACGTATGCTCGCACGTCTTGAAAAAGAAGAACTGATTGAGCGTAAGCAAGATTGGAAAACAAAAACGATTTCGCTAACAGTTAAAGGTGAGCAAATGATTAATGCAGCGACACCAAGTCAGCTTCATTTTCAATCCTCTTTTTTTGAAGATGTTCTAACAGAGGAAGAAATGAAAACACTCTATACACTCATGTCGAAATTAGAAAAAAATAGCCGAGAAAAAAACGTACCGACAACATAATTTTTTTACACATTCACTTGCCTAGTCAAGTGAAAAACAGGAGGAAATGAAAATGAAAAAAATTAGCGGACATCATCATATATCAATGCTAACGAAAAATGGGAAACGTAATAATGACTTTTATACAAAGATTCTTGGTTTACGTCGTGTCAAAAAAACAGTCAATCAGGATTCACCATCTATGTACCACTTATTCTATGGAGATTTAACGGGAGCAGCCGGCACAGAACTATCCTTTTTTGAAATGCCTGTTGCAGGAAGAACAGTACGGGGAACGAATGCTATTACACGAATCGGCTTACTTGTACCAAGCTATGAAAGCTTAGAGTACTGGAAGAAACGCTTTGAATTATTAGGTGTCGAGCATAGTGACATTACTACGTATGCAGGTAAAGATGCACTGTTTTTTGAGGATCATGAAGGTTTACGGATGGTGCTGTTAAATCATAATGGACAAGAGACGCCAGCCGGATGGAAAGCATGGGCGGACTCAAAGGTTCTTGAAGAGCATCGTATTTTAGGTATGGGTACAGTAGAAATGACAGTACGTTATTTAAGTCGCACTGTGAATTTATTGAAGGAGTTGTTTGGATACAAAGTTGTGTCGGAAGGTGACAATGAAGCGCTTCTTCAATCGATCGAAGGTGAAACATTAGGTGAGATTGTCGTGAAGGAGCAGGAGGGGCCAAGTGAAAAACCTGGTCGCGGAAGTATCCACCACCTTGCATTACGAGTTGATACAGTTGAAGAATTACACAAATGGGATGCATTAATTAAAGAACGTGGCTTAGACAGCTCGGGTGTTGTCGATCGCTATTACTTCCAAAGCTTATACTTTAGAGATCGTAACGGTATTTTGTTTGAAATGGCGACAGATGGACCGGGCTTTACTATAGATTCAAAAATTGAGGATTTAGGTAATGAGCTTGATTTACCACCATTTTTAGAAGGTAAACGAGCAGAAATTGAAGCCATTTTAGAACCATTAGATTAAAGGAGCGAAACAACATGGAAAACTATCGTATTGATCAATCAAAAGGTATTGAATTTGGGCTTTATTCACTAGGGGATCATATCCCGAACCCACTAACAGGTGAGCGTATTTCTGCACAACAACGTATTAATGAGCTAATTGAAGCTAGTAAACTTGCAGAACAAGCTGGCATTGATGTATTTGGCGTCGGTGAAAGTCATCAAACGTATTTTACGACGCAGGCGCATACAGTTGTGTTAGGTGCTATTGCACAAGCAACTGAGAAAATTAAACTAGCAAGTTCTGCCACTGTGCTAAGTGTATCTGACCCGGTCCGTGTATATGAGGACTTTGCGACAATCGATTTAATCTCAAATGGGCGTGCTGAAATCGTCGCAGGTCGAGGCTCTCGTGTTGGCGCATACCATTTACTTGGCGTTGAATTACAAGATTATGAAGAAATTTTTGAAGAAAAATTAGAATTACTGAAAAAGATAAATGACGAAGAGTTTGTCACTTGGAATGGGCAATTCCGTGCACCGCTAGACAATGCACAAATCTTGCCTCAGCCTAAAAATGGTTCACTACCAATTTGGCGAGCAGTGGGTGGGCCACCTGCTAGTGCTATAAAAGCTGGCTATATGGGTATCCCGATGATGCTCACAACTTTGGGAGGCCCTGCTGTGAACTTCAAAGCTTCAGTGGATGCGTATCGTGAAGCAGCAGATCGTAGTGGCTTTGATGCAAATTCATTACCGATTGCGACAACAAGTCTATTTTACGTAGCTGATACGGCACAAGAGGCATTACAAGGCATGTATCCACATCTTAATGCTGGCTTCCAAGCAATTCGTGGTGGAGGATATCCAAAACAACAGTTTGCACAAGCAACAGATCCGCGTGATGCACTAATGATTGGTAGTAAAGAACAAATTATCGAAAAAATGCTCTATCAATTTGAACTTTTTGGTATGCAACGCTTTATGGCACAACTTGACTTTGGTGGCGTACCATTCGATAAAATTATGAAAAACATTGAAATCATCGGCAATGACATCTTGCCAGCGATTAAAAAATATACAGTAAAATAAGGAGCGTACAACATGAAAATCGTAGCACTAGCTGGCTCAATTGTCGGCTCTAAAACAAAAATAGCGATGCAAAAAGTCGTTGAAATGTTTCAACAAAAGTACCCAGAGCATGAAGTAACATTACTGGACTTAGCCGAATACAAATTAGAATTTAGTGATGGGCGTAATTACTTTGAATATGATGGAGATACAAAATATGTAACTGAAACGATTATGGCTGCTGATGCCATTGTTATTGGTACACCTACATTCCAAGCATCCATTCCAGCGACATTAAAGAATATCTTTGATTTATTGCCTGTGAATGCCTTCCGAGATAAAACGGTGAGTACAGTCGTGACTGCGGGGACATCCAAGCATTACTTAATGGTCGAGCAGCAATTAAAACCAATTCTTGCCTATATGAAAGCACATATCGTGCCAACGTATGTATTTATAGAAGAAAAAGACTTTTTACGCAAAGAGATTGTCAATGATGACGTGCTGTTCCGCTTAGAGCGTTTAGCAGAGGATACAGTGATGGTAGCAGATGCTTTCGCAGCAATTCGGGCGAAAAAAGATGCGGAGTATGATTTTTAAGGGTGGCACGAAGATAATTTAATTTTACGTTTGATATACTATAGAGAAATTTGGAAGTATGTGAGGGTAAATAAATGATGTTTGAGTACTTTTTAGTGTTTATAGGGGCAGCTATTCCATGGTTGGAAATCGCACTCGTTATTCCTTTAGGTATCATCAGCGGGCTGTCGCCATTTTGGGTGATGATTCTTGCGTTTGTTGGTAATATGCTCACGGTGCTAATTGTTATTATTGCCTTCCAAAAAGTGAAGGAATGGGTGGCGGTGAGGAAACAGAAGGATGGTAAAGGGGAGTCAAAGCGGACAGAGCGAGGTAAACGAATTTGGAATAAATACGGGATGCCTGGACTGGCGTTACTTGGACCGGTTTTGATTGGGACACATATTGCAGCATTTATCGGGCTACTGTTTGGTGCGAGTAAAGTGAACACAACGATTTGGATGACGATTAGTATCGGCTTATGGACTCTTATATTTGGGATTGCAACAGTGATGGGCTTTGATTTATTCATCGAGTAATATTTAATTTAGCGAGATATTCGATGATTCAGTCGTCGGATGTCTCGTTTTTTTGTGTGTATGACAATATTGAAAGTCTTGAGGTACAATATTTTCTCTCAACACTCTGAAAATATAGGGTAGCAAAGTAGTGATTAAAAATCTCTATAATGCATAGCCGAGGAGTGTTGGAAAATAAAGTTGTGTTTAAATGTGAACTATTACCGATAAAAGAAGAGAGGATATGAATAACGAAATTACTACCTAATAGGTGAAATGAGTCGTTCAAGATTCAATAGCAATTTAAGGAGAGATTGATAATGGGTAAAAAGGGTAAAGTTCGAAAAATACTAATCACTTCCATAATGATAGGTTCATTGTTACAAGTGGGAGTGGTTGCTAGTGCTGAAGGGAAATTAGTGGAGCCAACAGCAAATGATACTATGCGACTAGCTTTGGATAGCTCATCTTATAAAGATTTTGATGCCAAGGCACACTGGGCACCAGCGATGAGATGGGCGATCGACGAGAATGTGATCTCAGGCTATCAAAATCAAAAACATCCATCTGACCCGAAAAAAGGGGTCGGTAACTGGTTAAATCCTTCTGGTCGTTTAACAGAATCCCAGATGTTAACGATTATATTGAGATATCAGGAACCAGATCTTTTAAAAGAAGAAAAGGCGAATGCTACGAAAGCCGATTTGGATAAAAATTACGCATTTGCAGAGTATAAGCTAGCTAATGATTTAGGCATGGTCACGACAGGCTCCACAACTAATGTAACACCTGCATCACAACAGGTTACACGTGGTCAGATGGCACGCGCATTAGTATCCTACATATATGGGCATCCTGTTACGTTACAACAAGCTGTGAAATTTATGTATGTCAACAAGATTACGACAGGGAAAAATGCAGCACACGGACAAACACTTTATAATTTCGGGGTAACGGACAAATTGACGAGGGCACAAATGGTTGTATTCTTTGAGCGTTATGTGAAACAAGATGAACTGGAGGATACGTTATCTTCACCAAGTGATCCCGACTATGGATACACATGGGAAGGAAAAATGAAGCTTGTCTGGGGCGATAAGGAGTCGGGCTTCGAAACGAAAGAGGCTGCTGAGGCAAGCATGACTAAAATTACGGTTCCAGTTTGGAAGGTTGGTTCAAAGGGAGAAAAGGTTAAAGCAAATGCAACCCTGACTGTACATAAGAACTTGGCTGAACCTTATAAGAAGGTATTCCAAGAGATTTTCAATGGACCAGAAAAGTTTCCAATAAAGGACATGGGCGCGTATTCTTGGCGTACTAATAATACAAGATCTGAGCATCGCCAGGGGACAGCCATTGACATTAATGCTAACGAGAATATGCACTGTCAAATAGATGCGAATGGGAATGTGACCAAGATTCTTGTAGGGAGCATTTGGAAACCTCACGAGAATAAATATTCGATTAGGGAAGATGGGGATGTCGTTCGGGCATTCAAAAAACATGGATTTGTCTGGGGCGGGGACGCTTGGCCAAAGAGCCGAGACTATATGCACTTCTCGTATTTTGGTGAATAGTTTCCTGTAAGTAATGTATAGTTTTAGAATAAATGCCCTCTGGCCAATGAGCAGAGGGCATTTATTATTTTACCAACCTCTTACATACTGTGTTGGTGGTGTCACTTCTTGTCCTAAATCTTTCGCAGCATGAAGTGGCCAGTACGGTTCACGTAGTAGTACACGCCCTAAGAAAATAAGGTCAGCGCGGTTATTTTGCAAAATTTCTTCTGCTTGAATGGCTGTTGTGATTAGACCGACAGCACTTGTTGGAATGCTTGCTCCTTGCTTAAGTGCTTCTGCATGTGGTACTTGATAGCCTGGGAAAACGTTCATGCTCGCTAGTACGACACCACCTGTAGAAACATCGATTAAATCGACACCCTGAGACTTCATCCAGCGGCTAAAGACAATAAAATCTTCCATTGTTGTGCCATCTTCTGCATAATCTTCGGCAGATACACGGACAAGTAGTGGTCCATTCCATACACTACGAATCACATCGATTACTTGGCGAAGTAGACGATAGCGGTTTTCCTGTGAGCCACCGTAAGTATCTGTTCGTTTATTCACTGCTGGCGATAAAAACTCACTAATTAAATAACCATGAGCACCGTGAATTTCAAGAGCATCAAAGCCAGCCTTAGCTGCACGAATGGCTGCTTGTTTAAATGCTTCTACAACTTTTTCGATATCATTTAAAGTCATTTCGGTCGGTGTTTTATAGTCCTCGCTAAAAGCAATTGCTGACGGTGCGAAAATTTCACCTTCTACCGTTGCTTTTCGTCCAGCATGTGCTAATTGAATGGCTGTTTTTGCCCCGTATGCCTTCATGTTATTCACAACTTGTGTTAATCCTTCAATATGTACATCATCCCAAATACCGAGGTCTTTGTTTGAAATACGTCCCTCTGGTAAAATACCTGTTGCTTCTAAAATAATTAGCCCAACTTGACCAGCAGCACGTGTCGCATAATGTATAACGTGGAATGGTGTTACAAGTCCATCATCCTCCGCGGAATACATGCACATCGGTGCCATAGCAACCCGATTTTTTAATGTGATATTTTGTAATTGATAAGGTTCAAATAATTTAGCCAACGTAAAAATCCCCCTAAATCCTAGTCATTAACTCTATTTTGCCTGTGTCACTAATTTTTTGCAAGTGCACGAGACCGAGCTTCAGCGTCTTTAATGCATGCTTCAATCGCGTCATTGAAATGATGATGCTCAAGTGCCTTAATACCAGCCTCTGTTGTACCGCCTGGACTTGTCACTTTTTTACGCAGCTCATTTGGCTCTTCCGGAGATTGCTTCAGCATTTCTGCTGTACCCGCCAAAGTTTGCGTCATCAGTAGGCGGACCGTATCTTTATCAAGCCCAACTTCTGTACCGACACGTTCAAAAGCTTCCATTAAATAATAAATATAAGCAGGACCACTCCCAGAAAGGGCAGTAACTGCGTGGAGCTGATCTTCTTGTACTTCAATGACTGAACCAACTGCCTCTAATAATTGAAGGAATTGCTCACGCAATGCATCGGACACGGCTTCATTAAAGGCGATACCACTTGCAGACATGCCGATTGTGGCAGAGGTATTTGGCATAACACGTGCGACAGGGCGATGACCGAGATTTTCAGTAATTGTATCAATGGTAGTACCCGCTAAGATGGAAAGTACTGCCGTATGATCAGCTAATTTTGGCTGTAGCAGTTGCATGGCAGCGACAGCATCTTTTGGCTTCATCGCTAAAATGACAACGTCGACTTGCCCATAAATGCTATCATCTTGCACCATATTAACGCCATAAGTATCTTGTAAAAATTGCAGGCGCATTTTGTCAGAGCGATTTGTAATGTGAATTTCATGTGGCTTTAAAACGTGTTGCTTAATCCATCCTTGCATAAGTGCCTCAGCCATTGAGCCAGCACCGATAAATAGTATTTTTTTCATATAAATAAAACCCTCCAGTTTAATATAAAAAAAGCGCCCCGTCCTTAATGTTAAGGACGAAAACGCTGTCGTTTCCGCGGTATCACCTTTGTTAGCCATCATTTATTGGCTTCTTCAACGCTAAATGAGTAATTAGATTATTAAAAAATTATATTGATAATACGTCAGCCTGTCAACGCAAAGCGTGACGAAAGGGAGAAAAACTTGTAAAATGGTATGAATGAGTATTCATATAAGGCATGGAAGGGGCTATCACTTTGATCGTACACAAAATAGAAATACCGACACCGTATGCGGTAGGAGATGTCAATGCATTCGTTGTCAAAGGGGATGCCCTTACGATTTTTGATGTTGGACCAAAAACAATGGAAGCCTACGATGCGCTAAAGTGGGGAATCCGTGCAGCGGGCTACCGGCTACAAGATATTGAACAAGTCGTGTTAACACATCACCATCCCGATCATGCGGGGTGGGTAGATGCTTTCCCATATGCAGAAATTATAGGACATGCCTATAACGATAAATGGCTACAACATGATGAGGAGTTTCTTCGCTACCATGAGCAATTTTATAGTGAACGTTTATACGAGCACGGTGTTCCGCGAGAATATATACAGCCAAGTGTGCATGTTCGTCGTGAAATGGAGCTTGTTGGAGAACGCCCGTTAACGCAAATACTCTATGACGGAGATGAGGTACCAGGGCATCCAAGCTTAAAGGCAATCGAGACACTTGGCCATGCGCAAAGTCACTTCATTTTCTGGAGCGAGAGAACGCATCATGTTATTGGTGGTGATTTGCTACTAGATAAAATTACGCCAAACCCGTTAATAGAACCGCCGCTAGACCGTACGCTAGGCAGAACAAAATCATTGCTACAATATAATGCATCACTTGAAATTTTAAGACAGTTACCGGTGGAAAAAATGTATACGGGACACGGGGCAGATTTAGAAAATATACAAGCGATTATTACAAAACGTTTAGAGCGACAACAACAGCAATCTATGAAAGTACTAGAATTACTTGGACAAGAACAATTGACTGCTGTGCAAATGACACAGCGTCTGTATCCGGCAATTTTCCAAAGACAGCTCGGCTTAACGATGTCTAAAACACTCGGGCATTTAGATTATTTAGAGGCGAATGATTTTGTGACATCGGTAAAAAATGAAGCGGGTGTTTATTTATTTAAACGAAAGTAGGTTTATGCATAATGGTGAATAGAAAAACAATTTTTGTTACTGGAGCAACGAGTGGCGTTGGTTTAAAAATTACAGAATTACTAGTGGCACAAGGACATCATGTATATGCAACAGGACGAAATGTAGTGGCATTGAAGGCGCTAGAGCGTCTCGGGGCAAATGTGATACAAGCTGATTTAACATCACTAGATGTACTTGAGCAAGTTTGTGCCCAACTCCCTGCAATTGATGTTGCGATCATTTCTGCAGGCGTTGGCAAGTTTGGTATTGCCACTGAGTTGTCGGATGAGGCAATTGCGCAGATGGTAGAATTAAATGTGACGGTTCCAATGTATTTGGCAAAACGACTAGCTGCCCCAATGATGGAGCGAGGGAATGGACAGCTCATTTTTATCGGCTCTCAGGCGGGAAAGGTTGCGACACCGAAAGCGAGTGTCTATGCAGCCACGAAGCATGCTATTGTCGGCTTTACAAACGGTTTACGTATGGAATTAGCACCATTTAATGTCAAAGTAACTGCTATTCATCCGGGTCCGATTGATACGCCATTTTTAGATAAGGCGAATGACGAAAGTGGCTACCGGGAATCGCTAGGTCGATTTTTATTAACACCTGAACATGTAGCACAAGAAACGGTGAAGACGATTGCTCGACCAGTGCGCGAAGTGAATTTACCTCGTATTATGGGGCTGACAAGCAAGCTTTATGCATTAGCACCAGCTACGATAGAATGGCTAGCTAAACCACTGTTTAATAAGAAATAATGAGATTCCGCTACGGCGGAATCTTATTTATTTGTGCTGGATATGTCCGGCAACTAGCTGATGAAAGTTCACGATGGGTTTTGGGCTATAAAAAGGTAAAATTGTCCGATAAACCTCAAAACCTTTTCGATAATTGGGAAACAATTTAAGGTTCTTGTAAGCTTGTCACAATTTTAATGTAAGTTTGTATGGCTATACTATAGTCAAATGTAAATCACAGAAGAGGTGAGCAACAAATGACTTCATTATTAAAAGTACAAAATGTAGAGAAAGTCTACGGAAAAGACGCGAACACATTTACAGCGCTTTCGAATATAACATTTGAGGTAGAAAAGGGCGAGTTTGTAGGCGTGATGGGACCTTCAGGCGCTGGTAAATCAACGCTGCTGAACGTGCTCGCAACGATTGATACGCCAACAACAGGTGATATCGTAATTGGCGAAGTAAATTTAGCACATATGAAAGATGCAGAGCTAGCAGACTTCCGCCGTGATAATTTAGGGTTTATTTTTCAAGACTATAACTTGCTTGACTCGTTAACGGTACGTGAAAATATCGTCTTGCCATTAGCAATTGCAAAGATACCCGCGAAAGAAATTAATACGCGAGTTGCACACATCGCAGGATTATTTGGTATTAGTGATCTACTAGATAAATATCCTTATCAAATATCAGGTGGGCAAAAACAGCGTACCGCATCATCTCGTGCACTTGTGACAGAGCCACAGCTTATTTTTGCCGATGAGCCAACAGGTGCGCTTGATTCAAAATCAGCAACGGATTTACTGGAAAGACTGAGTGAGTTGAATAAATCACAGGCTTCAACAATTATGATGGTGACGCATGATGCATTTGCGGCAAGTTTCTGTCAGCGTATTCTTTTTATCCAAGACGGACAGCTATCGAAAGAAATTCACCGAGGAACGCAAACACGTAAGCAATTTTTCCAAGAGATCCTGCAGGTGTTAGCAGGTATCGGAGGTGAGGTTAATGACGTTATTTAGTCTTGCACAAAAAAATATTCAACAAAATTTATCGAATTACTTTTTATATATTGCCTCTATGGTATTCAGTATTGTTATTTACTTTACGTTTGTGACACTTAAATACAATGATGAAATTTCTGCGTTAACAGGCACATCTCAAAGAGTCCAAGGGCTGATGAATGCATCGTCTATTATTTTACTGTTTTTCATCGTCATTTTTATAGCGTATTCCAATTCGTTTTTTATGAAGAAGCGAAAAAAAGAAGTGGCGCTTTATTCATTATTGGGAGTCCGTAAGCAAAAGATTGGTTTAATGCTATTTTTCGAGAACCTAGTTATTGGGCTTATATCACTTGTACTAGGCATTGTTATTGGATTTTTCATGTCAAAAATTTTACTAACGGTTTTAGTGCGCTTGATGGGCTATGAGGTCGTGGCAAATTTTACGTTTTCAGGACAGGCTGTACTTAATACAGTAGTAATTTTCTCTATATTGTTCCTGTTCACCTCATTACAAGGGTATCGTGTAATCTATCAATTCAAGTTAATCGATTTATTTCACGCTGAAAAGCAGGGTGAAAAAATGCCACGTGCATCCATTTTTGCAGCAATGGTAGGTACGATACTTGTCGGATTTGGCTATTACACTTCAGTTACAGATATGTTTACTAGCTCAATTTGGCGTTTTTTCACTGTACTTGGAACGCCCTTATTAGTGATTGGGGTTACAATTTTCGGGACATATTTATTGTTCCATAGTGTAAGTGTATTCGTGTTAACGGCGTTGAAAAAGGCGACGGCATGGTCATGGAGAGGGCTTAATTTAATCGGGGTGTCTCAATTACTTTATCGCATTCGTGGGAACGCTAAGTCGCTATCCATTATTGCCATTTTAAGTGCGACGACAATTACAGCAGGTGGTGGAGTATTTGGGATTTACTACAACGCGGAGAGTTCTGTGCGTTTGGCAACGCCCAATACATTTATGTGGAAAGGAGACACAGTAAATTTACCACAAAAAGACGTCGTGTATAACGAGACACTAAATGTGAAAAATTTACGAGTCGATAGTGACTTTGCCTTTTTTGAATACACATTGTTGAAAGAATCGGATTACAATCATTTAGCGAAGTTGCAAGGTTTAGAGCGTGAATTACATGTTGTAGATGGTTCAGCGATTTTACTTGATGTTATGTATGATGAGCGCTTTTCACACGATTTCACAGGAGAAGAATTTAAATTAGCAAACAACGAATCTTTCTATGTGGAAAAAATGTACATGGAAAGTGTACTGAACTTTTTTCCAGCAGGTACAGTACTTGTAGTAAATGATCAGGAATTTGCTAAGACAACCGCTGAAGACTTGGTCATGCAAGTGGTTGGCATGAAAAATGATTTAAAACAGCAAGCAGTGTCTAAGGTCATTTATGATCAGTTGTCACCAGAGCAGCAAGAATCGTTTTCAAGTGTGCCTCAAAGCTATGAAGATAGCATGGCTAGTGTAGGATCATTACTATTCGTTGGTAGCTTCTTAGGGCTTGTATTTCTAGCAGCTACAGGTAGTATAATTTATTTCAAAATAATAACCGAAGCGGAAGAAGATCAAGCAAAGTATGCAATATTAAATAAAATCGGGGTTAATGGCAAGCAAATGATCAAAACAATTGCAGGGCAGGTAGCCGTAATTTTTGGTGCACCACTTCTTGTTGGAATACTGCATAGTGCATTTGCTTTAACAGCACTTTCACAGCTATTTAACATGGATATTACAAAGCCCGTCATTATTTGGATGCTTGCATATACAGCAATTTACGCAATTTATTATATTTTTACGGTGCAATCATTTTATAAAATTGTAAAACAAGGAGCGAAATAAGGATGAAAAAAATATATATTGGAATTGGTGCTGTACTTATCCTATTTGTTGCAGCGCTGGTGGCATTAATGACTGTCGATTTTAATCGTATAAATAAGGATACGTACTACGTGCAAGTGACGACGGACGGCGAATTAGAGGAATATAAATTAGACACTGGTGAGATTGCCGAGACTTATTGGTATGAGTTATCGTCTTATGACGAACGTGGAAAAGAGCAAACATTGAAATTTTCAGCTAATAAAAACTTACGTAAAGATGCGTATTTGAAATTGTATGTTAAAGGCGGTAAGGAAGTCTCATCATATGATGAAGTACAGTTTGATGACATTCCATCAAAAGCGCAGGAACAATTTAAATAATAAATGAAGATGCCCCGATTGTACCGGGGCATCTTTTTTGTGTGAAACCTATATCTTTGTTAAATAAATACTAACTGTAGCACCTTCATTTTCTTTTGAGGTAATGGAAACCGTACCGCCATGTGCTTCAATAATATCTCGGGCGATAGCAGTACCAAGACCTGTGCCAAAAGTATGTGCTGTATTTGTGCCACGGTAATAACGTTCGAAAACATGTTCAAGGTCATCTTCTGCAATACCTTTACCGTTATCAGAAATGGTGATCGCGTCAGCATCAACATGGACTTTTATCTCAACATCATGTGGATTGTGCAGGAATGCATTAGATAAAAAATTCACAACCGCACGTCGCATAAAGTGTGCATCAATGCTTTTTGTAATAGTACTCTCAGACGCGTCAAATTCAATATTTGCCTGCTCGTACTTCGGCATATTGAGTGTATCTATTACAATTTCACGTACAAACTGCACGATATTGATGTCTTGCAGCTGCAATGGTAATTGTTGATGTCGGAGACGCATCGTTAAATTTAAATCATCCAGTAGATCCTGCATATGAAGTGATTGTTTTTCGATAATGCGTGCATATTCAGCTTGCTCATTTGTCGTTAAATTGCCTTCACGTAATAGCTCAGAATAGCCGCGGATAGAAGCGAGTGGCGTTTTCATATCGTGCGACACATTACTAATCCATTCCTCACGCAATATTTCAAGACGCTTTCGTTCCATTTCATGTGCGGCAAGTTCGCGCGATACTTCATTTAAATTAGAAACAACAGGTTTATACAGACCTTTTGGCGTTTTTACTTGTGTATGTTTGCGATTTTTTAAATGCTGAATTTGTTCAATTAGCGCATAGAGTGGTTTTGTCAGTGCACGACCAAAAAACCAGCCAATAAGTGCTGTCACGAGTAAATCAGCAATGACAATGGCTAAACCAAACTGCCCTAGTAGTTGTAGAAAGGATGAGGTTGAAAAGTTCCATACCACGCGTGACACACTTCTATCTTGAACACCGATTAAATAGTTAAATTCATCATTCCCCCCAATATAAACAGTTGTTGATGGATCGATTTCGCGGTATTTATAAGTTTGGATTAAATCAAGCGGTGAATAATGTACCAAGGCATTGTGCGGCACATTGTACCCGCCAATCATGTCTCCATTTTGATTTAGTACTTGTACCCAAGCGTTATGTTCCTCCAAAAGCTGTAAACCCTTGTCATTAAAAGAAATATCGCCATTGTGATATTGAATATACTGCTCAAATTCCCGCGTGAATTGCTCGCTGTTAGTAGCTTCTGGTGCTTGGAAATTCGTTGTTTGCTGATAAAAGAATAGGCTAATAAAAATAGCTGTATTAATAAAAATCACAATGATAGCGATAGATAACACAGATAATAAAAACTGTGCAGTGAGTCTCCATTTCATATAGGATGAGCCTCCTTACTTTGCAATAACAAATTTATAACCTAAGCCTTTTACGGTAGTGATGAAAATTGGTTTAGAAGGATCGCTCTCCACTTTTTCACGAAGTCGTCGAATATGCACCATGACTGTATTATCCGAGCCG
>JAVWKG010000045.1:0-22474 GCA_036638655.1 Lysinibacillus sp.
GGGACGCGGACTTCTTCTTCACCGGGACGATAGAAGTCATAAGGTAAATCGGCTGTGGAATCATGCACTAAATAATAATTTGGATCTAGGCCAGCTTCTTCAAACAGCGCTTGTAGTTTTTGATATTTAGCTAATTCTACACCCGGGTCTAAGTCAATATATTGGAATAATTTGCGATTAACAAAACGGCGACTTAAATCACTTAATATCGCATCTTCTTCCTTCATCCAAAACTGGAAATACGTAAAGAGGATGCTTTCATCTAATGATAGATAATCTTCTAGAGTAATGTCATTTTTAAAAAATGCTAGGAAATGCGTCGGCTCATGCTTAAATTGATAGCCTGTTACACTTAGCTGCTTGGCACGTTTTAATATATTATTTAAAATGACTTCGGCACTGCGCGAAACAGGATGAAAGTATACTTGTAAATACATTTGGTAGCGGCTCATTATATAGTCTTCAACCGCATGCATCCCACTCGATTTAATCACTACTTGATTTTCGCGCGGACGCATGACGCGTAAAATTCTCTCCATATCAAAATGGCCATAACTCACGCCTGTATAATAAGCGTCTCGCTGTAAATAATCCATACGGTCTGCATCGATTTGACTTGATATTAAACTTACGACTTGCTTGTTTGGATACGTTTTTTCAATGACTTGTGATACTTTTTCAGGGAAATCAGGAGATACTTTTCTAAGAATTGCATTCACTTCTGTATCACCTTGTAAAATAGCTCTCGTATAGTATTCATGATCTAGCTCAAAGACATTTTCAAATGCATGAGAAAATGGACCGTGTCCTAAATCATGTAGAAGTGCTGCACAAAGAACAAGAAGACGCTCTTCTTCATTCCATTCGGGACGACCAACAAAAATATCATCTACTATGCGACGTACAATTTCATATACACCAAGTGAGTGATTAAAGCGGCTATGTTCTGCCCCGTGGAAAACTAAAAAGGTCGTACCTAATTGACGTATTCTGCGTAGACGTTGAAATTCTCGTGTCCCTACTAAATCCCAAATAACTTGGTCGCGCACATGCACATAGCGATGGACAGGATCTTTAAATACTTTTTCTTCCGGTAATTTTGCCTTTGCATACGTTGTCATTATACAGCACCTCAGTTCTTCTCTTTATTTCTTCTATTATATGAGAAAAGTTTGCACTTTACACGCTTTCTACATAAAAACACTTGTTTATAGTAGTCTAGCTGGCTCATCGTCCATAAAAAAACTACCTCCACGTATGAAGATAGTTTCGCATTACTTCGTCTTTAGTTTGGCTACTACTTTTTCCATCAGCTCTTCTTCTGTTAAAGCAGCGACAGGTCTACTATTTACAAATGTAAATGTTTTTTTCCGACCAGGACCACAATAAGAGTGGCAGCCTATCTCGATGGTTGCATCAGGATCGATTCCCTTTAATTTCGGAATTAACGTTTTTAAGTTAACGGCCTGACATTCATCGCAAACTTTAAATTCGTTTGCCATTTTGTCAACAACCCTTTCTATATAATATTTTACTTGCTATACAATCTTTCAACGCACGCATACATTCACATAGTTAAGTATGTAGCATTCGTACAAATCTACAAAAGGTATTGTATCGTATTTCTCTTCATTCATTCAAGCAAAATTCCTTATGCATACGTGAATAAAAGGTTAAAAGATTGGTCATGCTAGTAAAAGAACAAGAAAGTGATTAAAAGGTGGGAGGTTTTTAGTATGAGTAAAGTAAGACAAGATGCTTGGTTAGATGAAAATGATGAATTATTAGCAGAGGCCGTGATCCGACATGTAACAGAGGGCAGTACGCAATTAAATGCATTTGAAGAGGCAGGAGATTCATTGAATCGAACAGCAGCTGCATGCGGCTTCAGATGGAATGCCGTTGTGCGAAAGCTATACGAGCCAGAGCTAAAATCTGCAAAAAAAGAACGTAAAGAGAGAATGCGAGTATTAGGCGCACCAACAAGACGTCGTACGAATGGTATTTATACATTATCTAGTCCTAATACTGGAGATTCTGCTTCGAAGTCGATTCCACTATCTGCATTATCGCTAGATATTGTCATTGCCTATTTATTACGTTTACAGCATTCAAGTGATGCAAATAATGAAGCGACTAAATGGCGTCATCTTGCACATGTTGAATCTACTAAAGGTAAAAAGCTCGAGCAAACGATTGCGCAGCTTGAGGAAGAAAACAAATCTATTCGTCGTGATTACGAGCAGTTCGTACAAATTATGAATAGAGCTAGAAGACTTGTTACGCTAGATGAAGAAGATGAGCGCGTAGCACCTGTTTTCAAAATGGAACGTAACGGCAATTTAGTAACAAGTGGTTCGATCTATACGCAAGAAAACGGCGATGTGCAAAATTAGCAACATCGCCTTTTTTACTATTTATTCCGCTGGAGCAAGCATTTTTTTATTTCTCTCAAAAATACGATTCAAGTAAAAACTATATAAAGGTAGTTCATCTTCTTGCAAAGGTAGTGGACTCACTTCTTTCGCTAGCTGATGCAGGACATTTTGTATACGTAGTACGGTAGATTCGACTGTTAGCTCACTATCTACTAATTCTGCTAGTGATGCCATTACTTCTGGAACAATTTGTGGGTAGGTGAATTTCGTTTCGACACCTTGGATACTTGCTTCGTAAAAATCACGAATTAATGCCGCCCGTTCTGCCCCGCTTCCTTCTACACATAAATAAATTTGTATAGCGACACCTTGGCGTAAACGCCTTTGAGAAATGCCTGCAAACTTTTTGCCGGCAATGCTTAAATCATATGACCCTGGGCAATAAGATCCGACAATTTCATAAGCTTCTATTTTCTGTGCCGCTTCTGGGAAAAGAGCCCGGATAAACGCCACCATGACATCATAGCCCGCATTAATGCCTAATGCTTCTGTTTGCTCTGATAAAATAATCGATATATTTAATACCCCTGCATCAAGAACAACTGCTAGTCCACCAGAATTCCGGACGATTGGTTCGTAGCCTCTCGCTTGCAGCAATGCCATTCCTTGCTGTACATAAGGTAGTCTGTGATCTTGAATGCCAAGTACTACGGACGTGTCATGTACCCATGTACGCACGATTGGTGGTGATTGAAGTTGCCCAACTAGCTGACATAATGTATCGTCCATCGCAAATGATTCAAGTGGCGAACTTTTTTTCGCACTATTTGATTGATCATAGTATCGCCAAATTTTTTGCTGTAAATGAATATTCATCGTGTGTTTCTCCTCTTATCCATTACACGCTGACATCTTTAACGTGATAGATTTCTGCTAAAATCGCTTTACCAATAGCATACCTTAACTATTGGTGTTTCGAAAGTTTGGATGACGGTGTCAAATTGGTGAAATCCATTATACGAATGCCTATTTTTTCAGTAAATTGTGGTAAACTACATTTGAATGATTTTCATTTTGAAGGAGTGTAACTAATAATGAATGAAGCAGCTATTACTTTAGATGGTTGGTACGCTTTACATGATTTCCGCTCAATCGATTGGACTTCTTGGAAACTTGTTTCTGCTGAAGAACGTCAAGAAACGATTGAAGAATTTTTAACATATTTAGAAAAGTTAAATGAAGCTGATGTTGCTAAAACAGGTGCACATGCTTTTTATGCAATTGTTGGCCAAAAAGCTGATTTTATGCTAATGACTTTACGCGAAACGATGGAAGAGTTACAAGAGTTGGAAACGGAATTCAACAAATTAGCGATTGCTGATTTTACTATTCCTTCTTATTCTTATGTATCTGTTGTGGAGCTGTCGAACTATTTAGCTGGTGATTCCGACGAAGATCCATACCAAAATCCACATGTGCGTGCACGTCTATATCCAGAATTGCCACGTGCTAAACATGTGTGCTTCTACCCAATGGACAAACGTCGCCAAGGTGAAGATAACTGGTATATGTTGCCGATGGAAGATCGCAAAAACTTAATGCGTTCACATAGTATGATTGGTCGCAGTTACGCGGGCAAAGTGAAGCAAATCATTACGGGTTCTGTAGGCTTCGACGATCATGAGTGGGGCGTAACATTATTTGCTGATGACGTATTAACATTCAAAAAATTAGTATACGAAATGCGTTTTGACGAAGTTTCTGCTCGTTATGGTGAGTTCGGTGCATTTTTCGTAGGAAATCTTTTGGATAATGACAAATTTGTCAATTTCCTTTCTGTATAAATAGTTATTTAGCAGCGCGAATCCGTGATTTGGATTCGTGCTTTTATTTTGTTCACTATCTTTTGTGATTTATTTGACATGTTTCGGGATTTATTGGACATATTTGCGGATTTATTCACCATGATTCTTAATTTATTCACTATCTACCTTACATCAGCCATTTTTCGCAATAAAAATACCACAACCTTCAAGTGGTCGTGGCAGGTCTAAATTTAGTATCGCTCTTCTTCCCCATCAATTAAATCTTCCTTTACAATCAAAATAATAATCTGAATAAAGAAAGCTGCTAACATCATGAGTAATAGTAAGTATCCATTATATGGTTGTTCGTAATGCTCTGCTATCCCTACCGCTAGAAAGGCACTAACGAAAATTGCGACAACGATACCGAATAGATGCACAGTAACACTCCTCTACGAAATAAGTTCTGTCTTCGGCACTTATTTTTCGTAGTATCTCACCTTTTCGCTTCCCTATACCTTTTTGCGAAAATCACTCTTTACTTCGACGTCGTGCTAGGTGCTTTCGAGAGTATTTTGCGTTCAAGATGTATATCTGAACCTTCAAGATGTATTTCCCTTCGCTTCTTGCATTAAAAATTTCTTTCTATATTCAAAAAATAACTCGCGCGAATGCTTAGAAATCACCAACGCCCTATACTTCCTCTTTTTCATAAAAACGACCATTATCATCATCGATAATGGTCGTTACCTTTTATTCATCATGCTTTTTTTCCTTAGCTTTTAAAATGATAATGATTGTATTAATAAAAAATCCGACAATTACGATTACTACAAAGAGATACCAATGCAGTGGTTGATCAAAAAATTTTCCTACAAGGAACGCTATCGTAGCACTAAGTAAAATGCCAAGCCAAATGCCGATCTGCATTTTTTCCACCTCACATGCATGACTACTATATTTTATTTACTTTAATTTGAAGGTTTTCTCATGTTTTAAAAAATGGAATAAGTTCATTTAATACTATCATATGTAGCTGTTTCGAAAAAAAGTTCAAATTTCTTTAATTCTTATCATTTCCAAACATCTATTTACGTTTTTTCCTGCATATAATTTATCGCAAGGGGGTTTTAACATCGCTGTTATTAAAACAACTAGTGAACAAACAGCACTATTAGCTAGGTTGATGCGAGCTGAAGCTGAAGGGGAAGGGGAATTAGGTATGCTCATGGTCGGCAACGTGGGTGTAAATCGCGTGCTGGCGGATTGCCTCGATTTTAAAGACATTCGCACATTAGAACAAATGGTGTATCAACGTCCTGGTGGTTATGAAGCGACACAAAAGAGCTATTTTTATCAACGTGCACGCGCACAAGATATTAGATTAGCCGAAAGGGCCATTAAAGGAGAAAGATTTCACCCTGCTAGTCGCTCCTTATGGTTTTTTATGCCAACTGGCGCCTGCCCTGCCCAGTGGTACGGCCAATGGAATACAGGCCGATACAAGGCTCACTGCTTTTTCTCACCAACCGAAAGTGATTGCCCAAGTGTTTAAACGAAGAAAGGATGATTATCATAATGCCTTATTATTGGAATCCCAATAACCCGCAAATGACGCCTCCACCAGTTACATTACCGAGTGGAAGACCCCCTGGAGCGGGAATGCCGCGTGAGGAATCTTATATCGAAAATATTTTAAGGTTAAACCGTGGTAAACCAGGTACTTTCCATTTTTCATTTGAAAATGCGATTGAGCAAGGAAAAAACACAAAAACTGTTCGAGGTACTGTAGAGGCAGCCGGTCGTGATCATGTGATTTTACGTGAAACGAAAAACGACCATCGTTTTTTATTCCCTATGATTTATTTCGATTATGCGGAATTCGATGAAGAACTCAATTACTTCAACCAACAACCTTGAGCAAAAAAAATCAGCGGGCTCGTTTTTCGGAGCTTCGCTGATTTTTTGTTATTTTTCCATACTTAAATATTGTACTGCCGCACTCCCGAGTGTTTTCGCCGCAATAAGCATAGCCCGTTCATCAAAATCAAAGCGTGGATGATGATGTGGGTAAGCTTGCTCCCATGCTGGATTTTTAGCCCCTGTAAAGAAAAATGTGCCCGCCACTTTTTCTAAATAGTAGGCGAAATCTTCACCAATCATAAAGGGTGGACACGTCACTACATTTTCAACACCAGGCACTTTTTTTGCAAGCGTTGCAACAAAGTCTGTCTCACGTTTATGGTTGTAAACTGGCGGATAGCCACGTGTATATGTGTACGTATAACTTGCACCAAATGCTAGACATGTTGCATTCAAAACAGCCTCGAGTTCCGCTTCCATCTGCGTACGAATTTCTTCATCAAATGTACGAACTGTTCCCTTTAAAACAACACGCTCTGCAATAACATTAAACGGATTAATCGCTTCAAAATGACCAATTGTCAGTACTGCTGATTTTAGTGGATCTACTCGGCGAGACACAAGCTGCTGGGCATTCATGACAAATTGAGAGGCAAGAACAACCGCATCTACTGAATGATGTGGTTCAGCACCATGCCCTCCTCTTCCCGTTAGTACAATATCCAATTTATCAGCCGCGGCCATAATTGCGCCATCACGCACTAAAATATCGCCAAGTGGTGTTGGTGCCCATAAATGTGTACCAAAAATAACATCTACACCATCCAAGCAGCCATCTTCAATCATCGGCTTCGCTCCACCTGGTGCAATTTCCTCTGCATGCTGGTGGATGAAGACAATATTACCCTGTAGCTCTTGTTGCATCGTATTCAGCACTTTCGCAAGCCCTAGTAATGTCGCAGTATGTCCATCATGCCCACAAGCATGCATTTTGCCATCGACCTTTGACTTATAAGGCACATCATTTTCTTCCTGAATAGCAAGTGCGTCAAAATCTGCACGTAAAGCGACTGTTTTCCCTGGCTTTGCCCCTCTTAAAGTTGCAACAACACCACTTCCTCCAACATTTTCGCGTACTTCATGTCCGAGCTCCTTATGAAAAGCAGCTATGTATGCTGGTGTTTCCACTTCCTCAAAGGAAATTTCAGGGTACGCATGTAAATGACGACGAATTTCCACCATTTCTTCATAGTAAGCATCCAATAATGTATATAACTTTTCCATGCACACGAGCCTTCTTTCCTTTTGTCATTCATCTGTTACTCATAGTGTACCTTATTAATCTGTTAGTCGCTGTACATCCACATTATTTTCTTTCAATAAATCTACATAAAAAGAATCTTGACCTATGGCATAAACACGATCACAAAATGTAACGATTTCATTCATATCATGTGATGTGTACAGCACCATCTTCCCTTCATTTTTCGCAAGATTTACTAAATATTTGCCGATTTCATTTTTTGATTTCATGTCAATGCCGACTGTCGGTTCATCTAAAAGAAGCAGTTGCGGATCATGCAGTAGACTGATTGCCATATTTAATTTACGCTTCATGCCTCCTGACAAAGCACTCACTTTTTCATCCCATTGTGTAAGTTGCATATTTAAGCACAGTTGCTGGCATTGTTCTTTCGTTTTTTTGACCCAGCTTAACTTTTCAAAAAGCAGCATATTTTCTTTCACAGTAAGTTCTTCCCAAATCGATAGCTCTTGCGGTACATAGCCAATACGCTGTCTAATTTCTTTTAAATTGCCCGCGTATGGCAGACTGTCTAATGTCACTTGCCCAGCAGTCGGTTGTGTGACCGTCGCTAAAATATTTAAGAGTGTAGACTTCCCCGCCCCATTTTCACCTACTAAGCCGATAACTTCGCCTCGTTCTATTTGAAAGGAAACGTCACATAATATTTCTTTTTGCTTATAACTTTTTTTAATTCGATCAACTTGAAGCATGTAATCGCCTCCTTCTCCATAACCACGCACCTAACAAAATGATACTACCCGTCAGCCAAATCCAATTTGGCTCTTCTATTAGCAACGCATGCACTGGGCTTAGTGATTGCACACCCGACCAGCGCTGCGCTAAGCCGTCAATAGGAACTAAAGCGCCACCTAGAACTGTCAGTAGCAAAGAACTTAATATGCCCGCTACATAATAGAAAAATGGTTTTGTAAACTGCTGTGCAACTAGAAAGCATACGATATTGATAGTTACTCTAAAAATTAAAACAACATATACTATGTCCCAGCTGATTGCCACATCCAGTACAGTGTAAAAGACCATCATCGTCAACACATCCACTATGCCGATCAGTACTGTATAAAAGCCGAGATTCCATGAGCTATATCGCTCGAAGGTAACGTTCGTAAATAACCAACGCACGGAAATGGATCGTGGATTTTCCTTCATCACCCAATCGAATAAGAAAAACGTGGCCAGCATACTAAAAAGAGCCCACATGCCCCACACATTTACGAGCGTTAACGACTCCGACTCCTCTTCATCCACATCGGACATATAACGAAACGATGATGCAATTAAGTCCCCTGTTTCAAGATGCTCCTTCGTTTTAGCAATAACATTCGCTTCATCTACTGTTTCATCTATATTGTATTGTTGAAAAACGTCTTGCACATTAGCAACAGCCTTGTAGCGAGATGCCTGATCTTGCACGTAGGAGCTTACCGTTTCTACTGTAGCAAAATAGGCAATCGAACGATCTGTTGAATAGGCCTTCATGACCTGATTTCGATCATTGCTTTTTAACGTTTCTTCATAGCCTTTCCGGATAACAAATACACTATCTAGTTCATATTTTTCTAGCTTATAGAAGGCCGTACGTGATGACAGTATTTGCACATGTAGATTCGGCGTTTGCTGGATTTTCTCCATAAGCTCCTCTACAAGCTCGGTCTCTTCCTCTACTACAATTGCAATAGGAATGCTTATTTGTTCCTCAACAGCACCAAACAAACGCATGAGCATTATTGTCATGACCATCGGAAAAAGAAGCCACACTAAAATACTTTTCCAATCCTTTTTGAGGCGTATTAATCGAGCTTCATATAAATTTCTCACGTCCGCCACCTCGCATAAAGATTTGTTACACTAACAAAAACTACAGCCTCAACTGCCAACATACTTACTAATACTGTATAGTTCGCATAATTTCGTTCTTTTAATATAATATCCACAAGCCAGTTAAAAACTTCATTTGGAAACAGCCAAGGCAATACATTTTGCAGCATAAGTGGGAAGTAAATTGTCGGAATAAAACTACCGCTCACTAGTATAAATACGAGCACGAATACCATTTGTACTAATAACGAAACTTTTAACGACGCCACAAGCAAATCAATAATGGCCACTCCAATGAGCACAAGCATTGCATACAAACTAACGAAAAGAAATACACGCACATAATCTAATACAAAAAAATCGTACCCTACATACTGCATGAAGATAAAGAATGTCGGGATAGCAAAAATGAGGCTACTCATAAATGCCACAATGATTTTTGCAGTCGTTTTTTGCAACGGTGTCACACCTAAAAGCTTTAGGCGAATTTCCATTGCATGATGCTCCTCTTTACGAAGTAGAATATAAAATCCAACTAACCAAATCGTTAGCATACTAAAAATACAAGCAAGCATGTAATACCATTTCGGCGAAGTACTCGCTTCATTTTCAAGTACTTCCTCTTTCAAAATATTACTTTTCCCTAGCGAGTATAGCGTAAAATCTATAAATTGCTCTAGCACAATTTGCTTTTCCTGCTGTGCCGTTAAATTCATATCCAGTACATAGCTATATACGGTCAAAATATTCGCCTGAGCCGACTCAATATAGCGCGTTAAACTGTCAATCAGCTCTAAAACAATCAAGCTCTCACTCGCCCGCTTCGGATTGCCAACAACAGGCAAAGTGACGCCCTTTCCTTTATATAAATGCTTCGTAAATTTTTCTGGCAATACAATATACGCACTCAGCTCATCTTGCCGAATTCCCTGCTCCGCTTCCTCTTGCGTCATAAAGCTCACCTTCATATGCTCACTGTCCTTCATAGACAATTGCAATAATTCCCCCATCAATGCTGTTTCCGTCGTCCCATCCAAATCCACAAAAGCAATTTCTATTTTTTCTCCCTTTGGTGGAACAATTAAAGACATAATGAGCAGCAATAGTAACGTCACGAAAAAAATCGGTAACAGAAAAAGAAGAAGTAGTGAATACCACTTCTTCTTCAGCTGTTTTCCGTATTGATTTATAAAAAAGATACAATTTTTTATACTCTTCAAAATCAATACACCCACTCTTTAGTAGAAAATACTTTCAAGTTGTTCTTGGTATTGATAAATCCACTCTTCAACACTTGGCATTAACTCTTCATAAAAGTATTGTTCAAGCTCCGCTCTATCCATTCCACCAAGATCGATTACTTTTGCATCACTTGGCATGCTAACTTTCTTAACAATCTCGCCTTTTTCTGCAATAATTAGCTTTCCACTAACGCCTTCGATATCGAATCCTAGCTTATGATCTGCTACAACACGATCCTTCTTGTACTCAGATGTGCCGTCCCAGCTTATGAAATATTCATCGCTTCCTTCATTAAGTGAAAGTTTGCGTTCAAATGTACGCACACCTTTTTTCAATGTTTCATCACCTTCATACGTAACGCCGATGCCTGATCCATCTGAAAGACTAATGCTATCCGCTATTTTGCCGTCTTTAGAAGTGAGGTCACCTTTTAATGTAACAGTCGTATAGCCATCTGAGAAATCATAAGAGAATTGTTGCTGATCCTTGTTTAAGAGCTGTGTCCCTTTAATAACTAGGCTGCTTTCCTTACCTTCTGTGAATTTCAGGTCACGCTTCACAATTTGATTGTCTGCTGTCCAAATAACTGATTTCACGCTACCCTTTAACTCAGTTGACTTTAACTCTTCAATCGCGTTATTCATTTCTTCTTCATACGATTCTTCAAACATTTCTAATGCAAGATCCTTCTCAGTACCACCATACTTTTTAAGTATATCTTCAATTATATCTTTTAACTTTTCGTCTGACTTCGCTTTTTCAAGCACCTTTACTAGAAGTCCTTGCATCTCCTTAGCAGATAGCTTCATTGTCACTTGGTTAGCCTTTAATGATTCCCCGTGTACTTTAATCGTTTCCTTTTCTACAGTAAACGCTTCTTCAGGCAGCTCTTTAAATACATACATCACATATGCATCTAGTAAATACTTTTCCTGTGCTTCTGTTAGTAAACTAGGATTATCAAATAAATCTGCTAAACCTAGCTCTTCACTACCAGTGTAGTATTCATCTAAATTAAGCATTAATTTGCCAAGCTCTTTATCCTTCAGTTGAATATTTTTTTCGCTAAATGGAAAATCTAACATTATTTTTTCAGCAGTAACATACCCTTTAATTTCATCTAATGGCACATCCATAATGGAACCACTTAGTTTTGCTTCTACTACTTTTTTTGCTGGATCTGTTGCTACATCAATCGAAACTGAAGTACCACTTAAAATATTACTAATCATTTCGTTTTCAGTACCAATACCTTGACCTTCATATTCCGCCGACAAATCCAATGTGTGTGCTGTTGGCTTTTCTTTTACTACTTCCGCCCATTGGAACTCGTCTTCATAACGTTCTTTAAATAACTCAATGCTATTTTTAGCCGTGTCAATTTCTGCTAAAAAGTATTGCTCCTTTGGTGATTTCTTTAATAGGAATGATGCCGTAGCTATCCCCCCTACAACAAGAACTAACACAGAAATAATAATCGGTACTATTTTCCCCTTCAAAAAAACTCCTCCTCTATCGTCTTTGTTCATTGACAAACACATGGTACCTCACCATAATCTAGGGTTGAATTCCATTAAATAAATGGTATACCCGGATTTTGGCTATGAACCCATTTTTTACACCAAACTCCATTCTACAATATCTGACATTTTAAATAAAGTAATTATATTTTTCCGACAATAATAAACCCAAATTAAAAGAGTTGCCCATGTTTCGACAACTCTTTTTGCTTAGTTATTATTTTACGTATTTCATCGCTGCAATTATGACTGCTACCCAACCGATAAGGAATAGGACACCACCAATTGGCGTAATCGCTCCGAGTGGTCCGATACTTGTTAAAGCAAGTACATACAGACTTCCTGAGAAAAATAAAATACCGAGGTTAAATAAAATTCCTGCCCATTTCAGTTGCTTCACTTGGCCGATTAAGCTTGAGCTCATTAAAAGTCCTATAATGAGTATCGCTGTTGCATGGAACATTTGATATTGTACAGCGGTTTCCCAAATACCTAACCCATAATCATCTACAATACCCTTTAATGCATGTGCACCGAATGCACCTAATGCTACCGCTAGAAAGCCGTGAATCGCACCTGCAATAATAAATTTCTTCATCGTTTAATACTCCTATCTGTCTTATAATTCATCAGCGTAACGCTTAGTTGATTTCATTAAAAATCAAAAATTGAATCTCCATTTGCGCCGTCGTCTTCTTTTATTTTTGAAGCGTTTGCTGCTGGTGCTATAGAATCTACTGTGAGTACTTGTTGAATCACTGGATTCAGTGTCATTTCCTGTATTCGTGGCTGCTGGTCGCGTATTGGTTGTGCTAATACGACATCACATAGTGCACGAACCGCTGTTAAGGCTTCACGTATTTGTTGCTCACCTTTGGCACTTTTTGCATCTACTATTTGCTTTTCTAATTGTTGGATAACTACTTCATAGGAAATCATCATTTCCTCCCGCTTTCTGACTTTGCCGTAAACTTCATACAGTCCATTCCGGATGATTGCTTCACGACAACTGATGGAAGCTGTTTCGTTTTAAAACCGTAAGCAGCACACCCACGCGGATTTTGTGGATCCCATGTCACTTTAAAATGTTTGCATTTAAAGCAGTCCATTTGCATGTGCGCTCCCTCTCTTTCATTCATTTATTCAATGTAACATGATTTGTATATCCCATAAAGGAAACAATTTGTGGCGAAAGGTTGATTTCCGTTCCGGCTACTCAAGGCACCAGTCAATCGGCTTTTCATGCCACTCTTTTAGTTGTGTATTCACCTTCGAATATGGTTTGCTGCCAAAAAAGCCACGATATGAACTTAATGGACTTGGATGCGGTGCTTCTATTATAAAATGCTTCGCTGACTGTTGTAAAATAAGGTTTTTCTTGCGCTGTGCTGGTTTTCCCCATAAAACAAAAATGAGCGGTTTTTCTCTTGCAGCTAGCTTACTAATAACTGTGTCTGTGAACTGCTCCCACCCTTGTTCCTTATGGGAATTCGCTTGTCCAGCTCTTACAGTTAATACTGTATTCAACATCAGTACACCTTGCTCTGCCCATTTTGTGAGTGTGCCATTTTGCGGAATTGCACAGCCTACATCATCCTGTAGTTCTTTCAACATATTGCGTAAGCTTGGTGGATGCGGGACATTCGGCTTCACAGAAAAACTTAATCCATGCGCTTGATGTGGTCCATGATACGGGTCTTGCCCTAAAATTACGACTTTCACATCACTATAAGCTGTGCTGCCAAAAGCGTTCATCACTTCATCTTTTGGAGGATAAATAGTATGTGTTGCGTACTCTGCCGTTAAAAATGTTTGTAAATTTTTGAAATATACTTTTTTAAATTCATCTTCTAATACGTCTTGCCAATCATTTATAAATGCTACTTTCATCGAAAATACCCCTTTCACCGTTCTTTCAAAGTACATAATTTTCTTCAATTATTCAAGCAAAGGGAAACTGACCTTATACAATTCTTCAATTCTGGTTATGTTTATATAATCAGCAAACAATTATACTGTTTAGTAATTTACACAATTCGTTTATTCAAAGGAGCTTTTTATTATGTCACTTAAAAAAACATTAACAATTGCTGGTTCTGATACATCTGGTGGCGCTGGTATGCAAGCCGATTTAAAAACGTTCCAAGAGCATGGTACTTACGGAATGGTTGCTCTTACCGTTGTCGTGACAATGGATCCGAATGGTTGGACTCATAATGTAACGCCATTACCAACCGAATTATTACAAAAGCAAATTGCTACAGCATTGTCGACTGGTGTCGATGCAGTAAAAACAGGAATGCTGTCAACAGAAGGCATTATTCGTCTCGCAGGTGAAGCGATTGTAAAGTCTGGGACAACTAATGTTGTCATTGACCCAGTAATGGTATGTAAAGGGGACGATGAAGTACTAAACCCTGGTAACACAGATGCAATGATTGAGTTTTTATTGCCACATGCTGCTGTTACAACGCCAAACCTTTTTGAGGCAGGCCAACTTGCAGGTACGGGCACACCCAAAACAATTGAAGACATGAAAGTAGCAGCTGCTAAAATTCATGCGCTTGGTGCTAAAGCTGTTGTCATCAAAGGGGGGAAAGCACTTGCTACTGAAAAAGCAACTGACCTATTCTTCGATGGTGAAACATTCTACTTATTAGAATCTGAAAAAGTGGCTTCAACTTATAATCATGGTGCAGGTTGTACTTTCGCCGCATCCGTAACTGCCAACTTAGCAAATGGCTTATCAGTAAAAGAATCTGTTATTGAAGCAAAAGAATTCGTTTCTGCTGCAATCGCTAACGGGTGGGCATTAAATCAATACGTTGGTCCTGTTATGCACGGTGCCAAATCACGCTTTGGTGCACCAGAGGTAACTGTAACTGAAATTTAATCGCACTTAAGATTTTATAGTCGTTATATTGCGAGGTATTCAGCGATTCATTCGCCAAATACCTCGCTTTCTCATGCACAAAGCTGGATTTATCACGCACAAAACACCTTTTATCCGCATTTCCGTATAAATAAACGCCTATTTTGGCTCGTAGGATTGGACAAGTTACTTTCTCTAAGCGAACATCATATACTAAATGTGAATGGAGGGGGTAATGTGAAAAGAAATGATTCAGAGGAAACTTTCAATGATTTTATTTCGAATTTTCCAGAGTTAAATGCTTCCAAGGTGGAAGTAATTGCTTCTATTGTACTGACATTTGGTTACTCACTATCTACTCTCGCTACGATTTTGGCCCTTCAGGAAGAAGAACAAGCGCAGCAAGAGGAAGCTTCAAAAGTAGTTGATCAAAGGAAACAACTAAAGAAAATGCACAAACAATTACAAAGTGTTAGTGACCGCCTCGATTCCATCGAACAAAAACTTAATCGTTATTGAATGATACATATGAGACATCAAAAAGCACGATTCTCTCGTCATAAAAGAGAATCGTGTTTGGCTTTTGTTTATTTTGAAAAATATCCTTATATTTTTTATTTCAGGAAAGCGCGTATAAGTTTGGTTTTTGGAACTTGTACAAATTTGACTTTATAATACTTTCTCGGGGTAAACTAAAATCCTTTTCAAGTAAATGAGCTCGAAGTTTGTCACTTTCATAGTTTTAAACAACTATTTACATAGAGCGTCTTTATTAATACTTTCTGACAATAATACGCTTAAAACGCATGGAAAGCAGCACTTTTCCTAAGATTAATACGTCTAATCATGGGCATTCAATTTCCCTTCCTACTATTTTTTGTCTATACTAAATAGAGAAGTGATTGTGAAAGGAGTGTTAAGATGCAAGAGATAAAGTTAGAGGCGCTTCAGAAGCATCTGAATGATTTTGCCAATAAAGACGTTTATATTCATCTTGAGACGACAAACGGTTCTTATGCCGCACACTATGATGAGCAATTTTTTAACGCTGGTGCATTTATTCGTAATGCCAAAATCAATTATGAATTAGCTAAAGTGGTGGATGATTCGCCACACCGTGTTGGTTTAAAAATGGAACATGGCTGGGTTTACGCACAAGGCATTACACATTATGAAATAGATGACAAAGGCCGCTTATTAATGGCTGGATTAGACTATACTGGGAAACTGGCTATTGCGCTTGAAATTAGCGAAACGCCATTTATCTATTAAGGGGGACTTCAAAATGACTTTACAACCACAACGTCACATTTTAATCGTCTACCCTCATCCAGATGATGAAGCTTTTTCAATAGCCGGGACGATTGCATATTATACAAAAAAGTTGAATACACCTGTTACATATGCATGCTTAACTTTAGGTGAAATGGGTCGTAATTTAGGTAATCCACCATTTGCTACTCGCGAATCATTGCCAGAAATCCGACGCAAAGAATTACAAGCTGCTTGCGAGGCAATGGGCATTCAAGATTTACGTATGATGGGTCTACGTGATAAAACAATTGAATTTGAAGATGATGAAAAAATGGTAAAGCTTGTTGAAACTTTGATAGCAGAGTTAACACCATCTCTTATATTCACATTCCTACCAGGCTTTGCTGTTCACCCTGACCACGAGGCTACTGCACGTGCAGTTGTTGAAGCTGTTCGCCGTATGCCAAAAGCGGATCGCCCGCAAATTTTAGGTTGTGCATTTGCCAATGATACGATCGAAAAAAATGGTGAGGCACATATCCAAATTGATGTAAGTGAAATGAAGATGGATAAAATCAAAGCTTTACAGGCTCATGCATCTCAAACTGCTTGGATGATGCAAGAAACAGAAAAGCGTGTTGACGATGGCGAACCAATGAGCGAAAGTTGGTTGAACATGGAAAAATTTTATATTATCGACCCTGATCAATCCACAAAATAAATAACTGTTTTAGCATGAGATGCCACAAATTCATATTTGTGGCATCTCTTTTTCATTTTTCCCAGCAATCAAAGTTATGAAGTTGCATTTTACGGATAGACTATTTAGTGATTTATTGGACACGTTTCGGGATTTATTCACCATGATGTTTAATTTATTCACCATGTTTTCAGTTTTATTGACTATCTACCTTACATCAGAGCCATAACGGTAATCTGGGGTTGACTTGCATTTCAGCTGGGCACTTAGTGATAATCTTCCTTCGGGTCAACAAAATGTTGATTACGAAGGCGTTGTCCCGGGGAAGCCACTCAGTCTCTACTACAATCAACCAACAATACCGAATTAATAATACACTCTTTTATTCAAATATCATCCCCTAGCTCCCATTGTTAGGTCCTTAATTTCCCATATAATTAAACCCTTTCCACGTCTAATTGACAGAAAAGTTCAACTATTATATATACTGTAGACAAACGAATACAGGATACTGTATGATGTATAAATATTCACATCAAATTAATTGAACGAGGTTGATACACATGAAGAAATTCCCTACTTCGACTTGGTTCCTTTTCATAATTCCATCATTGATCGGCATATTTTTATTTATGACGCCTTTGCATACAGCTGATGGATGGAAAGTTCCAATCGCGATTTTAGCCAATGCACTTGCTACATTTATCGCACCTATTATTAGTTGGTTTACACTTAGTGTGTTTGCTGTAGCTGGCATAGGGGCGCTTATCTTTAAATTTATTCCACAGAAGAATGCTAAAAATCCGACTTTCAGCGACACATTATTCCGTGTTAACTGGTTTTGGACAATTACTCGCCTAATTGGCTTAGTATTTGCTTCAATGGTCGTTTTTGAGTACGGACCTTCTGCTATTACGAATGAAAACACAGGTGGCTTACTCATGAATCCGGATGGTGGCTTAGTCACATTCCTGTTTACAATTTTCTTATTTGCCGGCTTACTGTTACCTTTTTTAACGAATTTCGGCTTACTTGAATTTTTCGGCACGATGATGGTTTACATTATGCGCCCACTTTTCAAAATTCCTGGTCGTTCATCCATCGACGCACTCGCTTCTTGGATTGGTGATGGCACAATTGGTGTGTTAATGACAAGTAAGCAGTATGAGCTTGGGAACTATACGAAAAAAGAGTCAGCCATTATTGCGACAAACTTCTCGATTGTTTCGATTACTTTTTGTATCGTTGTGTTAGGTACGGTTAATTTATCGCAATACTTCATACCTTACTATTTAACAGTGATTTTATGTGGGCTTGTTTTGGCAATCATTATGCCGCGTATTTTCCCGCTTGCAAATAAGGAAGATACGTATATTGACGGAACACAGCAGGATTTATCACGCGAGAAATTACCTGCAGGTTATAATGCTTTCACTCATGGCTTAGAAAATGCATTGTCTGCAGCCCATAATAATCGTAAAGTAGGTAAATTTTTCGTTGATGGCTCTAAAAACGTATTAGATATGTGGTTTGCCGTTGCACCAATCGTGATGGCTTTCGGTACAATTGCGTTAGTGTTAGCTGAATTCACAAGCGTGTTTAAAATTTTAGGCACACCTTTCGAACCAATTCTAACTTTACTTGGACTTCCTGAAGCTTCAGAAGCCGCACAAACTATGGTTGTTGGCTTTGCTGATATGTTCTTGCCTTCGATTTTAGGAGCAGGTATCGAATCTGAAATGACACGTTTCGTTATTGCTACAGTTTCTGTAACACAACTTATTTACATGTCTGAAGTCGGTGGATTAATATTAGGAACGAAAATCCCACTGAAATTCCTAGATTTAGTTGTTATTTTCTTATTACGTACACTTATTTCATTACCAATCGCTGCTGCGGTTGCACATCTTATATTTTAATTAGAAAACGGCTCTGATCTCCTAATTTAGTAGGGGAACAGAGCCGCTTTTTTGAAACACTTACGAAAGATTTAGAATTTACCAAAAATTCATAGCGAAACACCCTAAAAATGTGCTATCATAAGTGAATGTTTATACGAATAACGGAGGATGAATACAATGGAAGTTGCTGATACAAAAACCGTGCAGGTAGAAAACATTTTAATTGCACATCATTTTTTGAAAGATGTAGTGGTGCACACTCCCCTACAAAAAAATGACTACTTGTCTGAAAAATACGAAGCTACTATTTATTTTAAACGTGAAGATTTGCAGCATGTTCGCTCATTTAAACTTCGCGGTGCCTATTATAAAATTAAGAAAATTGAAGAATCCGCTCGTGCCACTGGCATTGTTTGTGCGAGTGCTGGTAACCACGCACAAGGTGTTGCTTACGCCTGTTCCCAATTAAAGATCCAAGCTAGTATCTTCATGCCCCAAACGACACCGAAGCAAAAAATCGATCAAGTTCGTATGTTCGGACGCGAATATGTAGAAATAATCTTAGCGGGAGATACTTTTGACGATGCAGCTATAAGTGCATTAGCTTATTGCGAGGAGCACGAAAAGGCATTCATCCACCCATTTGATGATTTTGATGTAATTGCTGGTCAAGGTACTGTTGCTGTAGAAATTATGAATGATATGGAAGAACCAATAGATTACGTTTTTGGTAGTATCGGTGGAGGCGGCCTCATGTCTGGTGTCTCTGCTTACGTGAAAAACTTATCTCCAAATAGTAAAATTGTCGGCGTCGAGCCTGCTGGTGCTGCTAGTATGAAAGCCGCTTTTACTGAAGATCATGTAGTAGAGCTAGATTGGATCGATAAATTCGTAGACGGTGCCGCAGTAAAGTGTGTCGGCAATCACACATTTGACGTTTGTCGTCGCTATTTAGACGATATTGTCCTCGTACCTGAAGGGAAAGTTTGTACAACCATTCTGGATTTATACAATAAACACGCGATAATCGCCGAGCCTGCTGGTGCATTATCAGTCGCTGCCCTTGATCTGTATAAAGAGCAAATCAAAGGGAAATCAGTTGTTGTAATTATTAGCGGAGGCAACAACGATATCGGCCGTATGCAAGAGATTAAAGAGAAATCTTTAATTCACGAAGGTTTGCTGTACTATTTCATCGTCAGCTTCCCACAACGCGCAGGTGCACTTCGCCAATTTTTAACGAGCGTTTTAGGTCCAGATGATGACATTACAACTTTCGAATATACAAAGAAAAACAACAAGGAAAGTGGTCCAGCGCTTGTCGGTATCGAGCTCGGGAACCGTGATGACTACGAGGGCTTGTTAAAACGCATGAAACAATTCGGATTTAACTATAAAGAAGTAAATAATGATCTCACTTTGTTTGGATTGTTAGTTTAATAGAGTGATTGGAGCTGCATCAGCGTGAGTTGGTGCAGTTTTTTTGTGCGTTGTTTTAGTTTGGAGTGGTTTATCGACCTTTTCTGATATTTCATCGACCCTTTCTGATATTTTATCGACCCTTTCTGATATTTTATCGACCCTTTCTAACATTTTATCGACCCTTTTTTGCTTTCTATCGCTCTTTCCTCTATTCATGAGTAAATGCAGACCGCTTTGCACTACTCATTACTGATTTCAACTAACTAACTAGATTTCCCCCCTATATCTTTTGGAATTAAATACCTCCTTTGCTTCAACTCCCCCACCTGCTCTAATTTGAGTAACAATAACTTTTTATAAGCTGCCTTTGATGATGCAATATGGCAATATGCACAAAACTCACTATTGGATATCGTTTCGTCTACAAGTAGCCGATAATCCTGTAATGCATAATAAATTGCCTGATTATCTGCTCGTTGGCATACATCACAATACCACTTTCCCCGTTGATAACGCATTACATTACGAAACTCACATTGTGGACAAAGTACTCCTTTCTGCAATTTTATAGAATCTAAATTTGGATTCCATTGCTTTGGATTATGCATTTTCTTAAGCCTTTTCACTAGGTATTTCAACTTTTTATCATCTAAACAAACCTCTGGATGCGCTTGAAAAAATTTCTCTACTTTTCTTGATAAACCACTAACATGAAAAATCTCTTGTGTGATTAGATTATGCGCCATAATTGTTTTTCGGTTTGCAGAAATGACCGCATGCACAATGGGCATTTTGATGTTTAACTTCGTAAATATGTTATTCAAAAATCGTACATGTCTCTGCACTTGATCGAATGGGTTACTAAAACCATCAATCTTTCCTTCCATCGTCGTTCTCGTAAACTGATGAAACTCTTCGTTAAAATCAATCTGGCCCACAATGTTTTTGATTTCCACTACAAATGCAAAATAAGGACAAATGAACAAAGTATCAATTTGATGCGTTGACCCCACATCATTGAGCAGTTCTAAATTGTGAAGTAAATAGTAAGGACAGTTCACTTCAATTTCCTTCCACTCCTCATCTACACGTTGCTCTCCCGCTAAACCTGCTCTCGTTCTTCTTAACATCTCTTCAAAATAAACGTAATTTGCATCTTTGGCAGGTAACCTCCTTATAATTGCCTCTAATACCTGCTGTTTATGAGACACTTCTCTTTTTATAAGCAACATTTTTCCACCTCCTTTTCACTATTATAAAATATTCAGATCATTTTGTTATCAATTGTTACGTTTTATATCTCGAATCATGGAATTTCGTTTTTTTAAGTGATTTTATATAAGAAAATACCTAGTTTTTCAGAGTAAACTTTAGCTCCTTGTTATTTTTTTGTGCACTCGATATGCTGTCTCGACCTACTTGAGCAGTTTATCGACCCTTTTTTACTTTTTATAGACCCTTTCAATCATCCTATCGATCCTTATTGACTTTTTATCGCCCTCTAACAAAAAAACGCCCACACCATGTAAATGTGTGAGCGTTTTAAACTTAGCAAGATTATCCTAGCAGTGCGCGGTCGGAGTTCATTTTCTCGCCGCGAATGCTTTCGAACTCTGCCATTAAATCTGGAATTGTCAGTTCTTTCTTACGATCTTCGCCAACCTCTAAAATGATCTGACCTTTGTCCATCATAATTAAGCGATTCCCTAAATCTAAAGCTTGCTGCATATTATGTGTCACCATAATAGTCGTTAGCTGATCTTTTTCAACGAGCTGTTTTGTCAACTGTGTAATTAACTCTGCACGAGCAGGGTCTAATGCAGCTGTATGCTCGTCCAATAGTAGGATTGCTGGCTTTGTGAATGTCGCCATTAGCAATGACAATGCTTGTCGCTCCCCACCCGATAACAAACCTACTTTTGCAGATAAACGGTTTTCTAAATTTAGACCAAGCATTTGTAATGACTCTTTGAAAAATTCGCGGCGTTTCTTATCGACACCAATGCGTAAACCGCGTTTTTTATTGCGTGAATAGGCTAATGCTAAATTTTCCTCAATCGTCATAGATGGTGCAGTACCTGCCATTGGATCTTGGAACACACGTCCGATATAATGTGAGCGCTTGTATTCAGGAAAGCTCGTTACATCTTTTCCCTCAATTGAAACAATACCGAAGTCTGGTGTGAGTGCGCCAGACACCATATTCATCATCGTTGATTTCCCTGCTCCATTACTACCGATAATCGTTACGAAATCGCCAGGCTCTAATTGTAATTCAATATTATGAAGTGCGATTTTTTCATCGGGTGTATCTTCATTGAAAATTTTATTGATGCCATTTAATTTAAGCAATTGGCTCACCTTCCTTCGTTCTA
>JAVWKG010000046.1:0-6490 GCA_036638655.1 Lysinibacillus sp.
AACCTACAATCATGAAAAGTATATTGCGGATGCAATAGAAAGCTTTTTAATGCAAAAAACAAATTTTAAGTATGAAATATTAATTCATGATGACGCCTCTACAGATAGGACAGCGGATATCATTAGAGAGTATGAGAAAAAACATCCTGATTTGATAAAGCCTATATACCAAGAGGAAAACCAATATTCAAAAGGAAAACCCGTAGATAGGGTTAATATGATGAGGGCCAATGGAAAGTATATTGCGCTATGTGAAGGTGACGATTATTGGATAGATCCTTATAAATTGCAAAAGCAGGCAGATTATATGGAGGCACATGCCGAATGTAGTTTGTGTGTTCACGGTGGCGAAATAGTGAATGCTGCTGAAAAAAAACGTATTGCATATAATCGTGCAAGCAAAGGAAATAAAAATTATACGGTTGAAGAAGTGATTGAAGGCGGTGGCGCTCTATTTATTACTAATTCAATGTTCTATCCATTGGACCATTATTATGATAGACCTAAATTTTTCGAGTTATCTCCTGTAGGTGACTATCCATTAGCTATCAATTTATCTCTTTTGGGTACAGTACATTATTTGGATGAATGTATGTCAGCATACCGAGAAGGTGTTAGTGGGTCTTGGACAGATAAAAACATGTCTTCTTTAAAAGGAAGGACAGAGCACTTTGATAAAATATCAATTATGCTCGATGAATTAAATCAATATACAAATTTTCAATATAACAATTCCATTAACAAAAGGAAATATTGGGATCAGCTATTTCTATTATTGGAACAAGGAAAGTTCAAGGAAGCTAAAACAGGTAAATGTAAGGATGTATATTTAGAGTTAGGATATAAAAAGAAGTTTATCATATTCATGGATCAGTATTGCTCAAGTATCTCAACGGTTTTAAGAGTAGCTAAAAGGAGATTAACTAGATGAGTTATGAAATAACAAAATCTAAAATATTTTCATCTCTTTTATGGAAACTGATGGAACGCGGAGGGACACAAGGAATTCAATTTATCGTAATGATTGTACTAGCCCGCATTTTGCTCCCAGAGGATTTTGGTTTAATAGTATTAGTAGCAATTTTTATTACGATCGCTAGTGTATTCGTTCAAAGTGGATTTAATGTCGCTTTAATTCAAAAGAAAAATGCTGATGAAGTTGATTTTTCTTCTGTTTTTTACTTGAATTTATGCGTAGCTTTCATAATGTATATCGTTCTTTTTTTTTGCGCCCCGGTTATCGCTAGTTTTTTTGAATATCCACAATTAATGCTTGTTTTAAGAATTTTATCCTTAACTTTGTTTTTGGGTGCTATAAATTCAATACAAAATGCTGTAATTGCGCGAAATCTACAATTTAAAAAACTGTTTTTTAGTAGTTTAGGAGCTGTTATAGCCTCGGCTATTGTCGGGATTGTCATGGCATATGCCAATTTCGGTGTTTGGGCTTTAGTTGGGTACCAATTAGTAAATCAATTTCTAATAACGTTAATATTATCTTTCACAGTGAAATGGAGACCACAATTACTTTTTTCATTAGAAAGAATTAAAGGGTTATTTTCTTATGGTTGGAAGCTACTGGCGTCTGCATTAATTGATACTTTCTATAATAATGTACACAGTTTCGTAATTGGTAAAATGTTTACCCCTGCAATACTAGGTTTTCATAGTAGGGGAGAACAGTTTCCTAATTTAATTGTAACTAACATAAACGGTTCAATTCAATCAGTTATGCTTCCTGCATTGTCATCTCATCAAGACAATAGACAAAAAGTTAAAAGTATGGTGAGAAGATCTATTGTGACAAGTTCATTTATTATTTTCCCAATGATGGTCGGGTTGGCAGTTATCGCTGAGCCGTTAGTAAAGGTTTTATTGACGGATAAGTGGCTACCAGCTGTTCCATTTTTACAAATATATTGTGCTGTGTATGCATTATGGCCTATACATACTGCAAATTTGCAAGCTATTAATGCTTTAGGGCGTAGTGATATTTTTTTAAAGTTAGAAATTGTAAAGAAGATTATTGGACTTATCATTTTAGGAATTACTATATCGTTTGGTGTATACATGATGGTATTAGGATTATTTATTGGTGGATTACTTTCGACATTTATAAATGCATACCCAAATTTGAAATTACTAAACTATAGCATTCAAGAACAATGGAAGGACATAATGCCATCTTTCCTTTTATCAGTAGTAATGGGCATTGTAGTATACAACATTAAATGGATTGGAAAAAGTGAAATAGAAACAATGAGCGTTCAAATATTCGTTGGAATAGTTGTCTATGTTGGATTAGCGAAAACATTTAAACTAGAATGTCTCACTTACCTGCTACTAACATTGAAAGATATGTTGAGGAGGAAAAAAGAAAAAGGTGTCACTGTAAAAACATAAAACCAAAAAAGAGGTGCTTTGAATGAAAAAAGTATTAATGCTTGGTGGGGCTCATGCTCAAGTTCCGGCAATTAAAAAGGCAAAAGCAATGGGTCATTACGTTATCACTTGTGACTATTTAGAAGATAATCCAGGACATCAATATGCAAACGAGTACTATAATGTTAGCACTACTGATAAAGAGGGTGTCCTATCTTTAGCAAAGACATTAAAAATAGATGGCATCGTTTGCTATGCGTCTGATCCAGCAGCACCTACAGCAGCCTATGTTGCTGAAAAATTAGGACTGGCTTCAAATCCATATAAATCAGTGGAAATACTGTCTAACAAAGATATGTTTAGAGCGTTTCAAAAGTTAAATAATTTTAACGTTCCTAGAGCAAAGGGATATCACTCATTAGAAGAAGCAGTGGCTGATTTTCATAATTTTAAAATGCCGGTGATGATAAAACCAGTTGATTCATCAGGGAGTAAGGGCATTTCAAAGATAGATTCTATAGAGCTTCTTAAAGAAAAAGTTGAGAGTGCTTTAAGTTTTTCAAGAGACAAGCGGTTTATTATTGAAGAATACATTGAAAAGCATGGTTATCAAGTTACGGGGAATGGCTTTTCAGTAAATGGTCAATTAGTATTTCGAAGTTTTGCAAACACAAATTTTTTAAAATCGCATTTAAATCCGTTTGTCCCAGTTGGTTCGAGTTGGCCTTATAATATGCCAGAGCGTATTCATAATAAAATTCATGATGAAATTCAAAGATTGTTAACGTTACTAAATATGGAAACGAGTGCTTATGATTTTGATATTGCAATTGATGATAAAGAAAATGTCTACCTCATAGAGATTGGTGCGCGAAATGGTGGTGAATGGGTTTCACAAGCTACTAAATATGCGAATAATGTTGATTTAATTGAATATACGATTAAGGCGGCATTGGGAGAAGATTGTAGTGATATAACGATGAGTGAAACAAAGGGATACTGGGGTATGTATGTGGTAAATAGTCAGAATAGCGGAGTTTTTAAAGAAGTTAAAATTGATGAAGAGTTCAAAGGAAATAATATTGTTGAATATGAATTAGTAGTAAAACCGGGTGACCAAATATTTGCTCCTACAGGTTACCAACAGAAAGTAGGAATAATGATACTAACATTTTCATCAATGAATGAAATGTTAGAGAAGATGGAAAATATGACTAACTGGGTAAATGTAATTATTGAAGATTCATTAGTGAAAAATAGCTAAGGTAAAAGGGTGAGAAGATGAAGGTAATTCCTGTAACTCAATCATCAATGCCAAGTTTTGAGGAGTTTTCAGAGGAAATAAGAGATTTATGGGATAGTCGCTGGCTGACGAATATGGGAGTTAAACATAATCAATTGGTTACAGCATTAGAGCAATATTTAAAAACACACAATGTCACGCTCTTTTCAAATGGTCATTTAGCGTTAGAGTACGCAATAGAAGCATTACATTTAACTGGAGAAGTAATTACAACTCCTTTTACTTTTGCATCCACAACACATGCGATTGTTAGAAAGGGTTTAACACCGGTCTTTTGTGATATTAGTCCAAATGACTATACAATTCAAACGGATAATATTGAACGTTTAATAACAGAGAAAACGTCAGCTATAATTCCGGTTCATGTTTACGGAAATATTTGTAATGTTAAGGAGATAGAGAGAATAGCAAATAAATATAATCTTAAAGTGATCTATGATGCTGCACATGCTTTTGGTGTTACCTATCATAGTGAAAGTGTTGCAAACTTTGGCGATGCAACCATGTATAGTTTCCACGCTACAAAAGTATTTAATACAATTGAGGGTGGTGCACTAACATTTGCAGATTCTAAATTAAAAGATGTAATAAATAGCTATAAAAACTTTGGTATTACTGGAACGGACACCGTAGAATATGTTGGTGGAAATGCGAAAATGAATGAATTCCAAGCAGCAATGGGACTTTGTAACTTTCGAAATCTAGATGAAGAAATAAAAAAAAGAAAGATTAGATACGAGAGATATCTTGAAAAGCTTCATGGTGTTAATGGTATTCAATTACCATATCCTCAAAAGGGCGTAAAGAGCAACTATGCTTACTTTCCAGTTAAATTTGATTGTAATAATTTTTCGCGAGATGAAGTTCATGATGAATTAAAGAAGCAAAATATTCATGCTAGAAAATATTTTTACCCATTAACAAGTAGTTTTAAATGCTATCGTGGAAGATTTAAAAGTGAAGACACACCTATTGCAAATGAAATAGCGGAAAGTATATTAACTCTCCCGCTTTATGCAGATTTATGTATAGAAGACGTTGATAGAATATGTGGAATTATTAAAAGTCAGGTTAAAAGTTTCAATTACTCATAATGTTTGTTTGATACAAGAGGTGTGCTACTTGTTAATAATGGAGTTGAGCTTGATTGTCTATTTCAAAATTGAAAGTTATTTTAATTACTATGGGTGTTTCCGATGTAATGAAAACACTGCTTGAATCTTCTGTAAATATTATTGGGGTTATTGAGTCTAAACAAAGAAACGCGAATAAGCAAAATGAGAAGTTAGAAAATTTTTGTTTGGAAAATAGATTGCCTTATTATTTTATGAATGAAGGATGCAATGATTGGTTAGAAGAATGGGTTCAGACGCTTGAGCCAGATTTGATTGTTGTTTTTGGCATGTCAGAATTGTTGAAAACGAATATTTTGAATATCCCTAAAAAGGGCTGTGTTAACTTACACCTTTCATTACTGCCAAAATATAGAGGATCCCATCCGGTTTTTTGGACTTTTTATAATTATGATTTAAATCCTGGTGTAACCGTTCATTATATTAACGAAGGCGAAGATACGGGCGATATTATTTATCAAGAAAGTTATGATTTGCCAATAGGATCTACTGAGGAAGAAATGATCCGTTTAAGCTCTAATATGGGAAGTCAGCTACTTATAAGGTCGATTTTCGACATTGAAAATAATTGTGCACCAAGTGTAAAGCAACCCACTAGAAGCCCAACGGTTCGAGCTAGGCAAATTCAACCTAATGAATATCAAGATATCGTGAATTGGCATGAATGGGAAATAGATCGGATTTGGCATTTATTAAGAGGGACACAAAATTGGCTCAATGTTTTTGATTTTTCCGGGATTCAAGGGAAAGTTTCTAAATGGCGTATTTTGAATTTTGCCAAACAGGATACTAAATCACAACTGAAACTAGGGAAAGTATACCAAAAGGGGAATCTATACTTTGTAAGTTGTAGTCTAGGGTATATTTACATGGAAATATGTATGGAAGCAGAAGCGATGCTTTTATGTTTTAAGTTATTAAAAAATATGTTGGTTTTTTAATAAATGAAGAGGTGAATAGCGGATGAAAGGAATTATTTTAGCTGGAGGGTCAGGTACTCGGCTTTATCCATTGACGAAATCTGTTTCTAAACAAATGTTACCGATTTACGATAAACCAATGATTTACTATCCTCTATCAGTACTAATGCTTGCTGGAGTAAGAGAAATTTTAATTATTTCTACTGCTCGAGATATTGAAGGATTTATGGAGCTTTTAGGAGATGGTAGTAAGTTAGGGATGAGCTTTGAATATGCTATTCAGGAAAATCCTAATGGGCTAGCAGAAGCTTTTATTATTGGAGAGAAATTTATTGGTGAGTCACCAGTCGCATTAGTTTTAGGTGATAATATTTTCTACGGTTCTAATTTGAGCGATCGTTTAAAAGAAGCGGCTGCTTTATCTACAGGGAGCATCATATTTGGTTGTTATGTGAATGACCCGAGAGCTTACGGCGTAGTAGAGGTAGATGAGCAGAGAAAAGCTATTTCAATAGAAGAAAAGCCGGAATTCCCCAAATCCTCTTACGCAGTCCCAGGTTTATATTTCTTTGATAATAAAGTAGTGGAAATTGCAAAAAATGTAAAGCCTTCAGCACGAGGTGAAGTGGAAATTACTTCTATTATCGATGTTTATCTGCAAAGAGGCGAATTAATGGTTGAACTTACAGGGCGAGGCTTAGCGTGGTTAGATACAGGCACCCATGAATCATTACTAGAAGCTTCTAACTTTG
>JAVWKG010000046.1:6502-11622 GCA_036638655.1 Lysinibacillus sp.
AAAGGCAAGGACTATATATTGCTTGTATTGAAGAAATAGCATTTAGAAGAGGATATATTACAAAGAAGCAGTTGGTGGAACTTGCCAAACCTCTTATGAAAACAGAATACGGAAAATATTTAGTGGAAGTTTCACATGTATTATACAACTCTCATGTCACAGTGTAGAGTTTTTTTATTGCAGTAGGACAAGTTAAAAAAGAGGTGAGCCTGATGACGAAGAAAAAAATTTTAGTTACTGGTGGAGCGGGGTTTATAGGCGGGAATTTTATTCAATATATGCTTGAAAAGTATCCGGATTATATCATTTTTAATGTAGACGTGTTAACGTATGCGGGTGATTTAACGAAACATCAAGCGATAGAAGCAATGGATAATTATCGCTTTGTTAAAGCAGATATAGTAGATCGGGATGTGATTCTTGCTCTTTTTGAGAAAGAAAAGTTCGACTATGTTGTTCACTTTGCTGCTGAAAGTCATGTGGACCGATCTATCACGAATCCAGCAGTATTTCTTCAGACGAATGTGCTAGGCACACAAGTGTTATTGAATGCTGCAAGGCAAGTAGGACTTACGAAATTTGTTCATGTTTCTACAGATGAAGTATATGGTGAATTGGATTTGGATCCGACGACTTTTTTCACTGAAAAATCACCACTTCAACCAAATAGTCCGTACAGTGCAAGTAAAGCATCTTCTGATCTTTTAGTTCAGGCATATCACCACACTTATGGAGTGCCTATTAATATTACACGTTGTTCTAATAATTATGGCCCTTATCACTTCCCGGAAAAACTCATTCCTTTAACGATTTCACGTGTATTAAATGAACAAAAGGTACCGCTATATGGTGATGGTCAAAACATTCGTGATTGGTTACATGTCTATGATCATTGTACAGCCATTGATTTAGTATTGCATGAAGGTGTAAACGGAGAAGTATACAATATTGGTGGACATAATGAACAGTCAAATTTAGAAGTCATCAAAACAATTATTCGTGCATTAGGGAAATCCGAACACCTTATCGAATATGTGGTTGATCGTTTAGGTCATGATTTACGGTATGCGATTGATCCAACAAAAATAGAACAACTAGGTTGGACACCAACATATACGTTTGAAACAGGCATTGCTCAAACGATTCAATGGTATATGGAAAACAAGGAATGGTGGGAGCAAATTATGAGTGGGGAATACCAGTATTATTTTGAGCAGCAATATAGTATCTAAGGTGTCAAACTATATTCATTAACGAAAAAATAACCCTTTCTTTTCAGAAAGGGTTATTTCAAGTATGTTTCTATTTTCGCTAAGCAGTCTTCAATTATTTCATTTATTATTTCAATTTGTGCATCTTCTGAATTATATTTCTTTAATATTTTTAGGTTACGTGCTGTCCAATCTAAGGATTTAACTTGATCAGTTAAAACTACCCCTGTAATTGGGAAGCCACTGTCATCAAGAGATATTCCCTCTTTTGGTAAATCAACTTCAAAGGGATAACCCTTCTTTTGATTAGTAATCGGACAAATAGCTGCAAATCCTGTCATTTCATTGAACGCTTTGGGTGATAAAACAATAGCATTTCTTCTACCAGCTTGCTCATGACCAGCTTGTGGGTTGAAGTTTAAAACAATGAAATCTCCTCGACCTGGTGCCTCTACTGACATTAAATCAATTCACGCCCTTCGACTCCGAAATCTATTTCATTGTGTCGATTTTCAGGAGTTATCTGTGATAAGAGTTCTTGCAAAGTGTATTTCTTCTGTGTTTTTTTAGGTTTTAATGTGATGATATTTTCATTTTCCAACACATTTAATTCTATTTCAGAACCTTGGTCGATGCCTAATCTATCAGCAGCTTCTTTTGGAATACGAATCGCCAAACTATTTCCCCATTTTTGTGCAGTAACTGTAGCCATGTAGTCAACCCCTTTACTTTGGTTTTTTTCTTGTTCAAAATGTTCCTCAGAATACATTATATCACCTCCGAATTAAAGGGTATATACATAGTATATACAAGAGGGGCGGAAAAAATACTCGTTTTAATATGCACGGTTCTTTCAAGTGAAAAAACAGTCAAATAGACTGGAAGTAGTGGTTGTAATTATAAAATGGTTTGCGAATCCTCTTCCGGGTTTACGTTTTATTTTGCGATTGACGAAGAAAAAATGGTAAACTAAAAGGTGTTATTTATAGAAAGTGTGGTCGTGAAAAATGAAAGTATTATTTATTGGTGATATCGTTGGCTCTATTGGTCGAGATGCTGTAGAAAAGTATTTACCGCGATTAAAGAAAAAATATGCAGTGGATGTTGTTATTGCAAATGGTGAAAATGCAGCAGCAGGTCGAGGCATTACGAGAAGTATTTATAATGATTTATTGCAAATGGGTGTAGACGTTATTACAATGGGTAACCATACATGGGATAATAAAGATATTTTTGATTTTATTGATGATGCAGATTATTTAATCCGTCCTGCAAACTTTTCAAGTGATGCACCTGGTAAAGGCATGGTGCAAATTTCGAAAAAGGGAGTTACATTGTCAGTTATAAACTTGCACGGACGTGTGTTTTTACCGCCACATGAGGATCCTTTTGCAATGGCAGAGGAACTCGTAGCAGAGGCGCGTAAAATTTCTCCGCTTGTATTTGTAGATTTTCATGCGGAAGCAACAAGTGAAAAGATCGCACTTGGTTGGCATTTAGACGGTAAGGCTTCAGCAGTTGTTGGCACACATACACATGTGCAAACGGCTGATGCTCGCATTTATCCGAACGGCACCGCTTATATTACAGATGTAGGAATGACAGGTCCTTATGATGAAATATTAGGTATGTCCAAGGAAAGTGTTATTTACCGATTCCAAACGAACATGCCAACACGCTTTGAAGTGCCGAAAACAGGGCGCGATGTGTTAAGTGGTTTCTTTGTTGAAATCGATGATGTAACAGGTAAAGCGAAACAATGTGAACGAATTTATATAAATGAAGATTACCCATTCCGAGGGTAATAAGACAGGCTACTTTGCAAATTTCATTGTAAAGTAGCTTTTTTTATTTTTAGAAGCGAGGCGTACCGATTATGTACTTTTGCATCATTATAGGTGCTAGTTTGTAGTGTCGAAAAGCGTGTCAAATTTGAAAAATGGGACCTAGCTGCGGATAAAACGAATTTCGTGCGTGATAAAATCGATGCCGCGCATGATAAAAGCAGAATTCTGCGCGATAAAATAAGATTCGAGCAGGATAAGAACCTATGATTTTATCGTGGATAATTGCTGTAGTGTCAAGAAGCATGCCAGATTTGAAAAATGAGACCAGGCTACGGATAAGGTAAATTTTTTTCTTTAAATAAATGTTACAATTTTTTGAAAATGAGTTAATGTTTATGTATAATAATGAAAACGCCTCAAAATTGGAGAAAGGAGTAATCGAAAGTGATTTTTAGACATTTTCGATGGCGTGTGGCGGTTCTTTTAAGAAAGATTTAAAGCTTTCATTCTATTTCCAAAATACAAAGCATAAAATGACCTACGGACAAAAAATAAGCGTCCAATTAAGGCTCATACAATTGTTGAGTTTAAAAACAATATTCGCGAAACGGGGAGGAATAATTGTGGATTCATTAAAAGTATCATCACGCTCTAATCCAAATTCAGTTGCAGGTGCATTAGTCGCGGTAATCAGGGAAAAAGGGCATGCAGAAATGCAGGCAGTTGGGGCAGGTGCACTAAATCAAGCCGTGAAAGCAGTAGCCATTGCGCGCGGATTTGTAGCGCCAAGTGGCACAGATCTAATTTGTGCTCCGGCGTTTGCGGACATTATTATCGCTGGCGAAGAACGCACAGCTTTAAAGCTGTTAGTAGAAAAACGAGTTCGTTAATAAAATGTAAATGAAGTAAAATGCCTTGCGCTCGTTGCAAGGCATTTTTTACGTTGCCTAGAAGTATGGCAGATTTGATTGTAACAAAATATTTTTGTGCGATTGGTCTGAAAATTACAATATTTCGAACGTGATTTTCGGTCAAAGGTCTGAATTTTGCTAAAAACGTTGAATAACGATAGTGTAGAAGGAGTCTTCGTGTTAAACTGATGAAGGAAATTTATCTTCATACAGTAGAAAACGTCCACCTCTATAGGTAGTGAGAGTTTGCGGTTTTAGCCTTTTTTCAGTAGGGGTCTAATCGCCCACTGAATGAAGATAAGCCTTCGGTAGATATATATAAATTGTAGTTTAAGGAGTTGTTGACATGTTACATCAGCTTTCGTGGAAAGTCGGTGGGCAACAGGGTGAAGGGATTGAGAGTACAGGTGAAATCTTCTCAATGGCAATGAATCGTCTAGGATATTTCTTATACGGTTATCGTCACTTCTCTTCTCGAATTAAGGGTGGCCATACGAATAATAAAATTACAGTACGTCCAACAGAAGTAAGATCTATTGCGGACGATTTAAATATTTTAGTAGCGTTTGATCAGGAAACGATTGACGTTAACTACAAAGAGCTAACAGAGCATGGCATTATTTTAGCAGATGCTAAATTTGGGCCAGTTAAACCAGAAGATTCAAAAGCGCCTTTATTTGCAGTACCATTTACTGAAGTGGCTGCAGAGCTCGGCACAACATTAATGAAAAACATGGTAGCGATTGGTGCAACAGCTGCGCTACTAAACTTAGAGAATACTGTATTCCAAAGTGTTGTCGATGAAATCTTCGGCAGAAAAGGGGAAGAAGTCGTACAGAAAAACTTGGATGCAATTGCACGTGGTCGTGAAATGATGCATGAGCTTTTAGGTGATCGTGTAGGTGAGTGGGAGTTAGCACCTGCTGACGGCAAACGCCGCATGTTCATGATTGGGAATGATGCAATTGCGCTTGGTGCGCTAGCAGCAGGTGTACGTTTCATGGCGGCATATCCGATTACACCAGCTTCAGAAATTATGGAATATCTTATTAAAAAATTACCGAAATTCGGTGGGGCAGTTATTCAAACTGAAGATGAAATTGCAGCTGCAACAATGGCAATTGGTGCTAACTATGGCGGTGTCCGTTCATTTACAGCATCAGCTGGTCCTGGTCTATCACTAATGATGGAAGCAATCGGCCTTTCAGGTA
>JAVWKG010000046.1:11644-21807 GCA_036638655.1 Lysinibacillus sp.
GTTGTGATCGATACGCAACGTGGTGGTCCATCAACGGGTCTGCCAACAAAACAAGAGCAATCGGATTTAATGGCGATGCTTTATGGTACACACGGTGAGATTCCGAAAGTCGTTATTGCACCATCTACAATAGAAGAAGCGTTCTTTGATACGATTCAAGCATTTAATATCGCTGAAGAATTACAATTACCAGTTATTTTAATTACCGACTTGCAATTATCACTTGGTAAACAAACTGTTGAAGCATTTGATTACAGTAAAATTGATATTCGACGTGGGAAAATTGTAACGGAAGATCTTGAAGAAGCGGCAGACAAAGCGTACTTCAAACGTTTCGAAAATACAGAAGACGGTGTATCACCACGTGTTTTACCAGGTCACTTACATGGTATTCACCACGTAACAGGTGTTGAACACGATGAAACAGGGAAGCCGTCAGAAGCGACAGATAATCGTCGCACGCAAATGGACAAACGTTTCCGTAAGCTTGCAGCCCTTAATTTTGATACACCAGTCCACAAAAATGCACCACATGAAGAAGCGGACATATTGCTTGTCGGTTTTAACTCAACGCGTGGGGCAATAGAAGAAGTACAAGAGCAATTAAACAAGCAAGGTGTGAAAGTAAACCATGCGCATATGCGTTTAATTCATCCATTCCCATCTGCGGACATGGCTCCTCTTGTAGCATCAGCGAAAAAAGTAATCGTCGTGGAAAATAACTTCACAGGCCAATTAGCGAATATCATGAAAATGAATATAGGCGGTCACGATAAAATACAAACAATCACGAAGTATGACGGTACGCCGTTCTTACCAGGTGAATTAGAAAATAAAGTGAAGGAGCTGCTAGACTAATGGCAACATTTAAGGATTTTCGTAACACAGTGAAACCGAACTGGTGCCCAGGTTGTGGCGACTTCTCTGTACAAGCCGCAATTCAACGTGCAGCAGCGAACGTTGGTATCGAGCCAAATGAGCTAGCTGTCATTTCTGGGATTGGTTGTTCGGGTCGTATTTCAGGCTATATCAATTCATATGGTTTCCATGGGATTCATGGTCGTGCATTACCAATTGCACAAGGGTTGAAAATGGCAAACCGTGATTTAAACGTTATCGCTTCAGGTGGTGACGGTGACGGCTTTGCAATCGGTATGGGGCATACAATTCATGCCATCCGTCGTAACATCGACATCACATATATTGTGATGGACAACCAAATTTATGGCTTAACAAAAGGGCAAACTTCACCACGTTCTGCTGCTGGTTTTATTACAAAATCAACGCCAGGTGGTGCGATCGAACCGTCGATAAAACCGTTAGAAGTAGCTTTAACAAGTGGCGCGACATTCGTAGCACAAGGGTTCTCGACGGATATTAAAGAATTAACGGCTATTATTGAAGCAGGGATTAATCATAAAGGATTCTCTTTCATTAACGTATTCTCACCATGTGTGACATACAATAAAGTGAACACATACGATTGGTTCAAAGAAAACTTAACGAAGCTTTCAGATGTTGAAGGCTATGATAATTCAAATCGCGGTATGGCGATGCAAACTGTAATGGAAAATGAAGGATTAGTGACAGGTATTATTTATCAAGATACAGAAACGACTTCTTATCAAGAAAAAGTACCAGGCTTCTCTGAATTACCACTAACGGACATCGACATTAAAATGAGCGAAAATGTGTTTAATGATTTAGTGAAAGAATTTATGTAATAAATAATGAAGAAGGCGACTAACTTTAAAAAGCTAGTCGTCTTTTTTGTGCATTCAACACATCTTTTAGTACAGGGAGTGCGTGTGTGGAATAGCTGATAGAAAGTGAAAAAGCGCCGATAGAACTGAAGAACCGCTGATAGCCCTATGAATAAGTAGCTTTAGCGCATTTGTTCGTGGAGTTTAAAACAGCGTGTTACAATAGAAGGAAAATGGCGGAGGTGATGCAGGTGGACAATGTGATTGATTTTATAGTAAAGAAAAAAGAACGTGAGGCTAAGCAACGTCAACAACAGCTAGAACAATACGTAGCACGCCATTGTAAGTTGGATCAGCCGCATAATATAGATGCATTAGTAGAGAGTAAAGAAATTGAAGTGAAGGATCATACATTGTTTTTAGGGTTTCTATCAATTTTAAAAGATAAGCGAATTGAACCGTTGGCAATTTTCCAAGATGTATTTTCGCAAGAACCTGCTCATTTTGAAAGAACCTATAATATGAAATGGTGGTCGGTTGTGCAACTAGCATTTACATTTTTGTCGATTTTGAAAGTAAATGAGCCGCATACATATGCTGATTTTCTTCATTTCACTGAATAATCTAGGTTTGTCCATGTTGAACCTGCTCCCTAAGAAGATACAAATCATGTAACCCTCCTAACATTGCCAATGTATTTAAGTCAAAACCACGACAATTAGTACACAAACCTTGTAGGAAGTAGGTATCATTCAGTATAATAGTAAAATGGGAATTCGAATGCACGGATTTCGTTTGAAAGGAGTCACCTGATTGCAATGAATGAGGAACAACGATTAGCCAGTCAACAAGTCAATCAACCTAAAACTAAAAACGAGCCTGAAAAGGATTATAGTCAATATTTTGAGAAGGTGTTTACTGCGCCTTCATTAAAAGATGCAAAAAAACGTGGGAAAGAAGAAGTCAAGTACCATAAGGATTTTGACATTGCAAAAGAATTTGCGGGCATGGGTGCAGGACGCAAATTTTATATTCGTACATATGGTTGCCAAATGAACGAACATGATACAGAAGTGATGGCTGGGATTTTCATGCAGCTTGGATATGAGCCAACTGATGATATCGAACAGTCGGATGTTGTTCTATTAAATACTTGTGCGATTCGTGAAAATGCGGAAAACAAAGTATTTGGTGAGCTCGGCTTCCTATTAAAATATAAACGTAAAAATCCAGAAATGCTTATTGGCGTTTGTGGTTGTATGTCACAAGAAGAATCTGTTGTGAACAAAATTTTAAAAACGTATCCTCATGTCGATATGGTGTTTGGTACACATAATATTCACCGCTTGCCAAACATTTTAAAAGAGGCATATATGTCGAAGGAAATGGTTATTGAAGTTTGGTCGAAAGAAGGCGACGTGATTGAAAATTTACCGAAATCACGTAACGGTTCGATTAAAGCTTGGGTAAACATTATGTACGGCTGTGATAAGTTTTGCACGTACTGTATCGTACCGTATACACGCGGTAAAGAACGTAGCCGACGTCCGGAAGAAATTATTCAGGAAGTGCGCGAGTTAGCTGCATCAGGCTACAAAGAAATTATGCTACTAGGACAAAACGTAAATGCGTACGGCAAAGATTTCGAAGACATTACTTACCGTCTTGGCGATTTAATGGATGAATTACGTAAAATTGATATTCCACGTATTCGCTTTACAACAAGTCATCCGCGCGACTTCGACGATCAGTTAATCGAAGTACTTGCCAAAGGTGGAAACCTTGTGGAGCATATTCACTTACCTGTGCAGTCCGGTTCTAATGACGTGTTGAAAATTATGGCGCGAAAATATACACGTGAGCATTTTTTAACGCTTGTAGATAAAATAAAAGTGGCAATTCCAAATGTCGCATTGACGACGGATATTATAGTAGGTTATCCAAATGAAACCGAAGAACAATTTGAGGAAACATTATCATTATACCGAGAAGTTGGCTTTGGTATGGCATTCACTTACATTTATTCACCTCGTGAAGGAACGCCGGCAGCGAAAATGGTCGATAATGTGCCTGAAGATGTGAAAAAAGAGCGTCTACATCGTTTAAATGCAGTCGTTCAAGAATATTCTCGAAAGTCATTAGCTGGCTTAGAGAATGAAATAGTGGAAGTGTTAGTAGAAGGGACAAGTAAGCGTCGTGATGATGTACTTGCAGGTTATACACGTAAAAATCGCCTCGTGAATTTCACGGGTCCCGAAGAACTAATTGGTCAATTAGTAAAAGTAAAAGTACTTGAAGCTACTTCGTATTCATTGCGTGGGGAGTTTGTAGAACTGATTAAAAGCGAAAAGGTGGAAGCAAAATGACGAAAACATTATATACAAAAGACGATTTAATCGAAAAATCACGTGAAATTGCACATATGATTGCAAATACAGAGCAAGTGGAATTTTTCAAAAAAGCAGAAGCACAAATTAATGAAAACCAACTTGTGCGTGAGCGTATTGCTAGCTTGAAAAGTTTGCAAAAACAAGCTGTTAACTTCCAACACTTAGGGAAAGAAAAGGCACTTAAAATGATTGAAAGCAAAATTGCCAAAATCGAAGAAGAAATCGATGCGATCCCTGTTGTTCAACAGTTTAAAGATTCACAAGGCGAAGTGAATGAGCTATTACAATTAGTGTCAAACACAATTGCTAACAATGTAACGAACGAAGTAATCGAAGCAACTGGTGGCGACTTGCTACGTGGTGAAACAGGTTCATATGTAGAAAACACAACACCAGGAAGCTGCTCATAATAAAAATTAAAGAGCTATTTGCAACAGTTAGTGTGAACTAACAAAAGCAAATAGCTTTTTATTTGAGTGGGTGAGTTCATTATTCGCTCAGGAGTGTCAATTACTCTCGAATCGGAGCTCAATACTCTCGAAAGCAATTTTTTACACGCGCTCGGCGAGTTGGTCAAAGTCAAAATAGTACTTCTCAAATCTTCTTGAAATATCGTAATCACCGAATAGGCGCAGTGTGCATATGATGGAATGATTAGATACGAAGGAGGGAATTCACTGAAACGTTTACGCCAAATCGTGACGAAAGCTGTGGTCGCTAAAGGAAAGAAACGGACAGAACATGCTATCTCATTATGTCCGCCAAATAAGCCAACGAGCATACTAGGGTGCTGGGTAATTAATCACACATGCTCTGCGAAAAAATATGGTAAGTTTGTGGAAGTGACTGGTAAATTTGATGTGAATGTTTGGTATGCTTACAGCAACCATTCAAAAACGGCCGTATTTTCAGAAACAGTTCATTATAAGGATAAAGTAAAATTATGTTTTAGAGATAATGATATTAGTGTAGGTGAAGATGTATATGTTCGCGTTTTGCAGGAGCCAAACTGTGTGGAGGCTGTCATCTCATCTTGCGGGACTAAATTCGAAATCGTTGTAGAGCGTGAAGTGATAGTAGAAGTAATGGGAGAGACGACAATTTGTGTAAGTGTCCACCCACTTGATTTTGATGATGAATGGCAATTCGATAATGAGAGCTCCTCTTCTTCATCTTCTTCAAGTTCGAGCTCAAGCTCATCTTCTTGCTCTAGCAGTAACGGAGGGGTGAACCTAGAATCATCCTCATGTTCACATGAAAGACCGAAATAATCAAAGAAGTGACACACATTACATGCGAAGTGCTAGCATCTTTTCAAAAGATGAAATAAGCGCTTCGCATGTATCTTTTGTTATAATAATAATATTGAAAGAAACACAAGCGAGGGAAATGAAATGACAACATATACACCAATGATACAGCAGTATTTACAAGTGAAAGCAGATTATCAGGATGCTTTTTTATTTTTTAGATTAGGTGACTTTTACGAAATGTTTTTTGACGATGCAATCAATGCATCTCAAATTTTAGAAATTACATTAACGAGCCGTGATTCAGCGTCAAAAGAACGTATTCCTATGTGTGGTGTTCCACATCATGCAGCAAAAGGGTATATCGAAACACTTGTGCAAAAAGGATACAAAGTGGCAGTTTGTGAGCAAACGGAACAAGCAAAAGGTGTAGTACGAAGAGAAGTTGTACAGCTTATTACACCAGGGACGATTATGGAAGGCAAAGCTTTGGATGGTAAGTCGAATCATTTTATTGGAGCGGCTGAAACGCTAAATGTTAGTGAGATTGGTTATGCGTATTTAGATTTGTCAACGGGAGAAGCGGTTGCCTCGACACTAGAAGGGGACGGCAAAGTATTGCTTTTACAGCTGCAAGCATATGGAATTAGAGAGCTTGTTGTGACAGAGCAGCTGCAGCTTTTATTGGCCGAACAAGCAGTCAACTTAGGTATCGTACTTTCACTTGAGAAAGATGAGATGGACACGGCATTGGCCTCGAACTATGTAGAAGGCGTTCCAGCTAAGCTTCACGGGGTATGCAGGCGTTTACTGACGTATATTCATACAACACAAATGCGTCCGCTGTCGCATATTCAGCCATTTTCATATAATGAAATAAAAAATTATTTAAACATTGATTCGAGTTCTAAAAGAAATCTGGAACTTATTCAATCTATACGAGGCGGCGACCAAAAAGGGACGTTATTATGGTTACTTGACGATACCGTAACAGCAATGGGTGGACGGAAATTAAAGCAATGGTTGCATCAGCCTCTTGCTACACGTACAGCGATTGAAAGTAGATTAGCGATTGTAACGGATTTATTGGAAGAATATTTTGTTCGTTCAGAGTTACAAGTGCTCTTAAAGCAAGTGTATGATTTGGAACGCTTAGCAGGACGAGTAGCATTCGGTAATGTAGGTGGACGTGACTTAGCGCAACTACGTGAATCACTTAGACAAGTACCAACGATTCAAGCCCAGCTATTGCAATCATCGAAAGGTACATTACAAGCACTTGGAAAAGCACTAGATACTTGCCAAGATGTGGAGGAAATCCTGTCACAAGCTATTACGGACAATCCACCAATCGCGATTAAAGAGGGCGACGTTATTCGAGATGGCTACAATGCTCGATTAGATGAGCTGCGCTATGCTTCTCGCAATGGTAAAGACTGGATTGCTCAATTAGAACAGCAAGAACGTGTTCAAACGGGCATTAAAAATTTGAAAATCGGCTATAATCGCATTTTTGGTTACTATATTGAAATTACAAAATCGAATATTCATTTGGCTGATTTAACACGCTATGAACGAAAGCAAACATTAGCCAATGCGGAACGTTATATTACGCAAGAGCTAAAGGAAAAAGAGGCATTAATTTTAAATGCAGAGGAAGAAAGTTTAACGCTTGAATATGAGCTTTTTGTTGAAATAAGAGAGCAGTTAAAAGTCTTTATTCCACGTGTACAAGCACTTGCAGCGAATATTAGTGAACTAGATGTTCTAATGAGCTTTGCTGTTGTATCAGAAAAATACCGTTTTACAAAGCCAGCCTTCCACGAAGGGCGTTCACTAGAAATCATTGAAGGGCGTCATCCAGTTGTAGAAAAAATGTTAAATAAGCAAATGTATGTACCAAATGATTGTGTATGTACGGATGCACAAAATATGATGCTTATTACGGGACCGAATATGTCCGGTAAAAGTACGTATATGCGACAGGTCGCACTCATTGTTGTAATGGCGCAAATGGGCTGTTATGTACCGGCAGAGAAAGCGGTACTACCAATAACTGACCAGATTTTCACACGAATTGGCGCGGCAGATGATCTAGCGGCAGGTCAGTCAACATTTATGGTGGAAATGCTTGAGTCACAGCATGCCATTGCACATGCAACGAAGAAAAGCCTTTTATTATTCGATGAAATTGGTCGTGGGACGTCGACATATGATGGCATGGCACTTGCTCAAGCTATGATGGAGTATATTCATAATGAAATTGGCGCAAATACATTGTTCTCAACGCATTATCATGAACTAACTGCTCTTGAGCATGAGTTATCGCGCTTGCAAAATGTCCATGTTTCAGCAACTGAACAAGATGGTAAAGTAGTATTTTTACACAAAGTGAAAAAAGGGGCAGCTGATAAATCGTACGGAATTCATGTAGCACAGCTTGCTCAATTACCTGATGAAATAATTGACCGAGCACGTATATTACTTGAAAATTTTGAAGCAGGAAAAGAGTATGATACTGTTTTAGCAACTGTGACTGATACGTCATCTGTAACAACTGTAAATGAGGACGTTCGTCAACTTAGTTTCTTTACTGAAGAGTTACCAGCGCAACCTACTGTGTCTGAGTTAAGCAAAGTGGAACAGGATGTTTTAGCGCAATTAGAAAAGCTGAACATTATGGGAACATCACCAATGCAGGCGATGAATGCTTTGTATGAATTGCAACAGCAGCTGATTAATAATAAAAAATAGGAGGCGGCTAGTATCATGGGTAAAATTCAAATTATGGATGAATGGCTTTCCAATAAAATTGCTGCCGGTGAGGTTGTCGAAAGGCCAGCCTCTGTAGTCAAGGAGCTTGTTGAAAATGCAATCGATGCCGGTAGTACGTCGATTGATGTTTTTTTAATCGAAGCAGGACTTACTTCTATTCAAGTAATCGATAATGGCGGTGGAATGGACGAGGAAGATGCATTGATGTCTTTCTCACGCCATGCAACAAGCAAAATCGAAAAGGAAATTGATTTATTTCGTATCCGTACTTTAGGATTTCGCGGAGAGGCATTAGCTTCAATTGCATCTGTTTCAAAAATGACGCTCATCACCTCAAATGGTGAATCGGGTACAGAGCTCGTTCTTGAAGGTGGTCATCTGAAAGAACACAAACCAGGTCCATTACGAAAAGGAACAGATTTAACGATCGCACAATTATTTTTCAATACACCCGCACGTTTAAAGTATATGAAAACAATTCAAACAGAGCTAGGGCATACGATTGATTTGATGAACCGACTCGCACTAGGTAATCCAACGATTGCCTTTCGTTTATTACATAATGGTCAACAGCTATTACAAACGAATGGTCGTGGCGATATTCAGCAAGTGTTGGCGGCGATATATGGTGTGCATAATGCGAAAAAAATGATTCCCTTTGAAGGACAATCTAATGACTATCAAATTTCTGGCTATGTTTCGCTTCCAGAAGTAACGCGTGCTTCAAAAAACTATTTGTCGTTGTTTGTGAATGGTCGCTGGGTGAAGCATTATTTAGTACAAAAGGCGATTGTCGATGCTTACCATACGTATTTGCCAATTGAACGATTTCCGATTGTTGCTTTGTATATTCAGGGGGACCCGCATTTAACGGATGTCAACGTCCATCCTGCAAAACATCAGGTGCGTTTAAGTAAGGAGCCTGAATTACTACAACTAATTGAGGAAACGATTCGGGAAACAATTCGCAACGTTATTCGTGTGCCACAAATGGAGAAAAAAGAAAAAGTAGCAAAAGTAGAAAATGAACAGTTAAATATATGGAAGCCAGTTCCTAAATTGAATGTAGAAAAGATGAATGCGATTGTCGAACAATTATATGGTACGCAACCGGCTCAAGAAGTAAAAACAGCAATCGATTCGGAGCGTACGCAGGCAGCGTCTCCGGTAGATTGGTCATCTAAGGAAACGGAATATAGGCAGGCAGTAGTCAAGGAACAAGATATGCAAGACACTTCCCGTTATGTAATGGAAGAGAAGCCTGAATTTACTTCAATAGCCGAAGATAGTGAGCCATCTCAAAAAGAGCCTTTCCCAATGCTTGAAATTGTCGGTCAAATTCATGGCACATATATTGTTGCTCAAATGGAAGATGGCTTTTATTTAATTGATCAACATGCTGCACAGGAGCGCATTAAGTATGAATATTTTAGAGAAAAAGTAGGGCAAGTCGATGCAAATGAACGGCAAGCACTGTTATTGCCTTTGACATTCCACTATGCTGCAGATGAAGCACTTGTGCTACGTGAGCATATGAATGAACTTGAACAAGTAGGCATATTTTTAGAGGAATTTGGCCACACATCATTTGTAGTGCGTGAGCATCCAAGCTGGTTCCCAAGAGGGGAAGAACAGGAAATCATTGAAGAGCTCATTGAACAAGTATTAACAACGAAAAAGGCAAACATAAAAAAATTACGTGAAGATGCAGCAATCATGATGAGCTGTAAAAAATCTATTAAAGCAAATCATTATTTAACAAAAGAGCAAATGGAAGCATTGCTACAGGACTTACGAAAAGCAGACAATCCATTCACATGCCCACACGGAAGACCTGTACTAGTTCATTTCACAACGTACGAAGTAGAAAAAATGTTCAAACGTGTTATGTAAAATGTTTGATCATCACCATAATCCGTGCTTGACAGCACATTCCACTGCAGGCGGACGCTTTCCTGGGGGCGAACCTTGAGCCTCCTCGTCGCTAACGCTCCTGCGGGGTCTCAAGCTGTTCGCTGATCCCCAAGGAGTCGCCGCCTTCCGTT
>JAVWKG010000047.1:0-21514 GCA_036638655.1 Lysinibacillus sp.
AAAAAAACCATTTAAGCAAAGTCGCTTAAATGGTTTTTTAAGGTTGTAATTTCTATTTCGCGTAATCTGTCGCTCGTGTTTCACGAATGACAGTTACTTTAATATGTCCTGGATAGTCTAATTCTTCTTCGATACGCTTGCGAATATCACGAGCTAAGCGATGTGAAGCCAAATCGTCAATTTTTTCTGGTTGAACGATAATACGGATTTCACGACCTGCTTGAATTGCAAATGATTTTTCAACGCCATCGTAAGACTCTGAAATTTCTTCTAGCTTTTCAAGTCGACGAATATAGTTTTCCAATGTCTCACTTCGAGCACCTGGACGCGCTGCTGATAGCGCATCTGCCGCCGCAACTAATACTGCAATAACAGATGTTGCTTCTGTGTCACCATGGTGAGAAGCGATACTATTAATAACAACTGGATGCTCTTTATATTTCGTAGCAAGTTCTACACCAATTTCTACATGGCTTCCTTCAACTTCATGGTCGATTGCTTTACCAATATCGTGTAATAAGCCTGCACGGCGAGCTAATGCCACATCTTCACCTAATTCAGCAGCTAGCAAACCTGCTAAATGCGCTACTTCTACTGAATGTTTTAAAACATTTTGTCCGTAACTTGTACGGTACTTCATGCGACCTAAAATTTTCATTAAATCTGGATGTAAGTTATGAATACCAATTTCAAATGTTGTTTGCTCGCCCGTTTCACGGATTTGCTCATCAACTTCTCGGCGAGATTTTTCTACCATTTCTTCAATACGCGCCGGGTGTATACGACCATCTTGCACTAGTTTTTCAAGTGCTAGACGAGCTGTTTCACGTCGAATCGGATCAAATCCTGATAAAATAACTGCTTCTGGTGTATCATCAATAATTAAATCGATACCCGTTAATGTTTCCAGTGTACGGATATTTCGACCTTCACGACCGATAATACGACCTTTCATTTCGTCATTTGGTAAGTTAACGACAGAAACTGTTGTTTCTGCTACATGATCAGCTGCAAAACGTTGTAATGCTAATGATAAAATTTCTCTTGCCTTTTTATCAGAGTCCTCTTTTGCACGTGTTTCTGATTCCTTCGTCATTACAGCAATATCCGTTGATAACTCTTTTTCAACTTCACTTAAGATAATCGACTTTGCCGCTTCTCTTGTTAAAGCAGAAATTCTTTCAAGTTCCGACTTCTGTGCTGCAACGAGCTCGTCCACTTTGCTTTCCATCTGTTCAATATGCTGTTGTCTTGTGGCTAGCGCTTCTTCTTTACGCTCTAAGCCTGCTTCTCTCTTATTTAGAGCATCATCTTTGCGATCAAGATTTTCTTCTCTTTGCAATAAACGGTTCTCTTGTTTTTGAAGTTCTAAACGACGTTCACGAATGTCATTTTCGGCTTCAGTTCGAAATTTGTGAGTTTCATCTTTGGCTTCAAGTAGTGCTTCTTTTTTTAATGCCTCAGCTTCTCGTTTTCCTTCGTCAACGATTGTTTCAGCGACATGTTTAGCACCAGTGACTTTTGAGTCATTCACTTTTTTCATGTAGATATAGCTAACAGCGACACCAACGATGAGTCCAAGCAGAGCGGAGATGATGATTCCTTCCATATGAACACCTCCTATTGCTATTGGTCATACTTTTTTAGTAAGTCCATCTATTGAAAATAGTAGAAAATAAAAAATTCAATAACGGTCTTATTTCAATTCGAAATTTAGAAATTATACATATTTAATTGTATAATTCAAATACTGTGCTGTCAAGGATTGCCGGTGTCGTAGTACAATTTAAATACCTATCAAATACATAATCTTGTTTAGTAAATGCTTCAAATGTTCTACTTTCCGCATCCTTTATCTGTAAATTCAAATAAAAAACCGATTCATCACCAAAACGTGAGGATTGATTTCCGAGGAGCGGCTCCCTGTAAAAATACTTATACTTATCTATAAGGAAAGAGTGATTCGCTTTCTTTTAGTGAAAACTGATCTTTACTAATCAAACTAATTATCTTTTTCTTCAGTTCTGTGTGGAGGAACTGCTTTCGAGAGCGTTCAACTCGCTAACCCGAGCGTTCATACCGTCTAGCCGAGCGCTTCTTTTTCCGCATCCACTTTTTATACTAACCTCATAAACCCAACCGATTCGAGCGTATTTCAAGCTCCTGACGAATCATTCACTTCGCAAAGTGAGCATTTATGCGTCTGAACAGCCCGTAGCGGAAATCAACCTGCAGCTTCTATTATTAATGGTAGAAACTAGATAACCAACAAGCTGGCTAAAAGTTTAACTTTCATCAAAAAAAAGTGTTTAAATGCATCAATAATGACCATTTAAACACCCTCTTATTTTATTAAATTCGGAAATTAGTCGTTAAACTCGATTACTGATCGTCCTACATTTACACAGCTGCAATCATGGAATGAATCGAAAGCTTTATTAATATCATCTAATTGAATTCTATCTAATACAAGCTCATCTAACTTAAATTTACCATCAAGATACATTTGAGCAATCATAGGGAAATCGCGGAATGGTTGCGCATTTCCATAGAAACTACCTTTTAAAATTTTCCCTACTCTATGGAACCCACCAGCAGGAAGACTTAAAGTTTTTTCAGGATTAAATGCCCCAACAACTACGACTGTACCGCCTTTTCTTGTACCTTTCCAAGCACTTTCTGTTGCAGCAGTATGGCCTGAACAGTCGATTGCAAAGTGAACACCTAAACCATTAGTCAATTCTTTTAACATTGCTTCTACATCTACTTCAGCAGAGTTAATCGTATGTGTTGCACCAAAATCTTTAGCGATTTCTAAGTTAGCACTTTTTACATCACAAGCAATAATTTTAGAAGCACCTGCAATACGTGCGCCTTGAATAGCATTTACGCCTACTCCACCGATACCAAAGATCGCTACTGTAGAGCCTGGTGTAACACCTGCCGCATTTACAGCTGCGCCATAGCCAGTCGCTACGCCACAACCGATTAATGATGCTTGCGCCATTGGCATTTCATCTGGTAACTTCACACAAGACATTTCAGGAACAACTGCATATTCTGCAAAAGTCGATAGTAATGAGTTATGGTAAACTGTTTTACCGTCTTGGCTCAGTCTTGAAGTACCGTCTAATAATGTACCCTCAAACATTGGACCAAAAGCAGATTCACATAAATGAACGTCTCCTGTTACACAAAACTCACATGTTCCACAGAATGGAACCCAGCTTAATGCTACTTTATCGCCAACTTTAACACTTGTTACACTTGACCCAACTGCTTCAACAATTCCTGCACCTTCATGTCCTAGAATAGTTGGTGTAGGTGTCGTCTTATCATCTAATGCATTTAAATCACTATGACATACGCCAGTTGCTTTGATTTTCACAAGAACTTCTGTCGCTTTTGGTTCGCTAAGTTCCACTTGTTGAATTGCTAATGGTTTTCCTACTTCAGTCATTACTGCCGCTTTCATTTTCATCATATAATTACCTCTTCTGTTAGTTAGATTTTTAATATGCAAACCAAATTGCTCTTGTTTTTGTAAATGCTGACAATGAATGAATGGCATATTCTTTACCCCATCCACTTTGTTTCGTGCCGCCGAACGGACTTGCAAAGTCATAGCATCCGTATCTATTAACGAAAATCATTCCAGCATCTAGCTGATTTGCTACGCGGTGAGCACGTGAAGTATCACCTGTCCATAGCCCTGCACCTAGACCATAAATTGTGTCATTTGCCATTTTTACTACTTCTTCTTCTGTGTCAAATGGGATAATGCAAAGTACAGGTCCGAAAATTTCTTCTTGCGCAATTTTCATTTTATTATCAACGTCTGCAAAAATCGTCGGTTGAACGAAGCAACCTTTGGCGTTTGTTCCTGTCATATCGCGTTCTCCACCTGCTACAATTCGAGCACCTTGTTCTTTTCCGCTCTCGATGTAACTTAAGATAGATTCCATATGTTGCGCTGAAATTTGTGCACCTTGGTCACTTGCTGGATTGAATGGGTCTCCACATTTGTAGTTTTTAGCGTATTCAGCGATTTTTTCTACAACTTCATCATAAATTTCACGTTGTGCAAATAAACGAGTTGGTGCCGAACATTTTTCACCTTTATGTGTGAATAAACCATAAAATGAGCGTTCAATTGCTCCATCTAAATTTTTCGTATCACCGAAAATAATGTTAGGCGATTTACCACCAAGCTCTAATGTTACAGGTTTTAAATTGCTATCTGCTGAATCACGGATTAATTGCTTCCCAATATTTGTACTGCCAGTAAATGATAGTTTGTCGATATCCATATGTTGACTAATATATGACCCTACTACACTACCTTGACCAAGCATTAAGTTAATAACACCTTTTGGTAACACACCAGCTTCATGAATAATTTCAAACAAGCGAATTACTGAAAATGATGTTTTATCTGCTGGTTTTAAAATAACCGTATTCCCCATTGATAGTGCTGGAGATAATTTTAAAACTGCCATTTGAATTGGGAAGTTAAAAGGTACAATTTGTCCACATACACCAATCGGGTCTCTTGTCGTAACACTTAAGAAATCCCCATCTACTGGATTGTTTTCTCCGTAAAACTTATCTGTCCAGCCTGCATAGTATTCAAATAAATCAGCAGCTTCTTGTACATCATCGTTATATGCTTCTGAATAAAGCTTGCCGTTATCAAGTGCTTCTAATGTTGCAAGTTCCGCTTGATGTTCACGAATAAGCATACTTATTTTGTGTAGTGCTCTTCCACGCTCTTTACGACTCATTTCTTTCCAAGCGCCTTGCTCTAATGCAGTTCTTGCCGCTACAACCGCAGTATCAACATCTTGTGGTTCTCCACATTGGAAATCTCCTAAAACTTCACCATTCGCAGGATTAATAGACTGAACCTTTTTATCACCTGAACTGTCTACCCATTCACCATTGATGTAAAGCTTTTTCGTTGTTTTCAGCCATTCATGAGCCCAAGCTAATTTCGGTTGCTCAATACCTTCAAATTGCATTTCTTGTTGTGTCATAGTAATTACCTCCATTATTTTAATAAACTTTTTATATAATCACGATCATGTTCCTTCATTAACTTCGAAACAGTCGAATACCCCAACTTTTCTTTTAATTCCGTAATAACAGGAATAAATGTAGTTGAAAGCTCTGTACATCTAGCCTCATTGGCCGTTATATCCGTGAGACAAAGTGTTGTAAAGGAAGTAATCGAGTTTTTCATCATATACAACCCATTTAATATATTCGCTCCAGCCATTCCTTCAAAAATATTTAAATCAAGTTCACCATGTTCTAACGCGGCTTGCACGACTCGATCACAGCCAAGTACTTGAAAACAGCTTTGTATCAGTGTTTCAGGAATAACTGGATTGACTTTCCCAGGGAAAAATGACGAACCCGCTTGCACTGATGGTAAGTTAATTTCTGAAAATCCTGCTTCTGGTCCTGAGGAGAGCAACCTTAAGTCTTTCGCAATTTTAATAAGTGAAGCTGCTAATAAACTTAACTGATTTGACATATGAGCTAAATCATCGATATTTTGCGCTGCATCGAATAAGTTTTCACGAATCCGAACATTCATATTAGATGTTTCACGAAGTTTCTCAATGACTACCTCTTTATAATTCTCCGGTGCGCCTACACCATTGCCGATAACTGTCGCCCCAAGATTTACAGTAAGTAACGATGTCGCTGCTTCTTTTAATGCAAGATGCCGTCTTTTCACTACAGATGAATAGCCACTGAACACTTCTCCAAGCTGGATACGCATCGCATCTTGCAAGCACGTTCTAGAAATCGTTGTCACATTCATAAATTGCTGCGACTTCGCTTCTATTACATGATGCATTTTTGTTAGCGCTTGATCCAATTCATCAAAAGTTTGAACTATCGCTAAGCGCATCGCTGTATGGCAAACATCTGCTGTCGATTGGGAAGCGTTTACATGATCGACTGGATGAACAGGTGTATAGTCACCAATTGCTGTACCTAGCGATACATTTGCCAAATTAGCTAACACTTCATTGACATTCATATTCGTGCCAATTCCACCGCCGCCATGCAAAATGTCTACAATGAATTGATCATGATGTTTCCCTTGAATTAATTGATCACATGCATTCAAAACAGCTGTACCTATAGAAGGTTCGATAATACCAGCAGCCTGATTAGCTAAAATGGCTGCTTTTTTAACGATTGCTAGTGACACAATATATTCCGGGAAACTTTTCAATAATTGACCAGAGAAAGAAAGGTTCTGCACAGTCCTCATTGTTTGGATACCGTATAAAGCATTTTTCGGAATGTTCACTGTGCCTAAAAAATCTGTTTCTATTCGCATTCCAAACTCATTATCATGACTGATTGAAATCTCCCCCCTATTAACGCTAGCATTTTATAAAGATATTAATTCATAGCCTCTATTCTACAAATTAAATTCCCCTCACATTAGTTCGCATTACGAACATATAATTCACATTAAGAACTTATGGCTATTATATGACCAATTTTTTTCGTAGTCAATCAATTATTTTAATTTTTTGATTTTCCTCTAATACCCTAATTGATAGTTATTATTCTGTTAGCTATAATTAAAGGATGGAAAATAATAATCAAATTACAGCAAACCAAACATCTACTTCAGTACAATCCGTCGAACGAGCTTTAATGCTGCTAAAGCTTGTAGGCGAAAGCTCGTCTCCTATTGCAGTAAAGGACCTAGCTGTTTTAGCTGATTTAAATCGAACGACTGCTTGGCGGTTAATTGCAAGCCTTGAAAATCAAGGTTTTGTAGAAAGAGATCCTATTTCAAAAGGATATCAATTAGGATATGCCATTCATCAAATAGCTTCCCAAAATGATCCATATAGTTATCTCATACGTAGAGCTCGCAAAACACTTGAGGAACTAAAAGAAGAATTTGATGAAACTGTTTTACTTAGTATCCCTAAACAGGATGGCATTCTTACGATTGATCAAATAGACACGGATCATAGTGTAAGACTCGTGAACTACACGCATACCGTTGCACCATTACACTGCTCATCCAATGGGAAAATCCTACTTAGTTTGCTTTCAGATAAGGACCTGAATCATTTTTTAGAGCAAACTCTTCCCGCTTTTTCGCAATACACAATAACTGATCCTGAAAAGTTACGCATAGAGTTAGATAAAGTTCGTAAAGAGATGGTCGGCACATCTATTGGTGAGTTTGATGAAAGTGAAAATGCAATTTCAGCACCTATTTTTGATAAGAAGCAAAATGTAGTTGCCTTCATCACACTAGGTGCTCCAAGTTTCCGCTTACCGAAAGAATCCCTTTTATTATTACGTGAACGAATGCTTGCAGCTGCAAAAGCCATTGAAGACCAATTATAATAATATTCGCAATTTCTATTTTAAAAAAAGAACAAGCATCGCATTATACGCATGTATAATAGCTTTGCTTGTTCTTTTTGATATCAATTTTTACTCTTTTATAGTAAATTGAATTATCCCTATTGGCGAAATTGTTTGACAATAAATTGATTTTCATACTATAATTCTATTATATTCACATAACGGACTTGAAGTTCATATTATGAACACACGAGTTTCTAGACTTGAAAACGCTTTCCTCTATAAAGCTATTCAAATCTTTTATACTTAATAATCATTTATATAACAGGAGGAGATTCTATGGCAAACACAAATACAGCATTGACAGAGAACACGATTAAATTAGATGATGCACCACTAAATAAATTCCATATTAAAATAGCAGGCTTAACATTCGGTGCCCATTTCACTGATGGTTACATTTTGGGTATTATTGGTTTTGCTCTTCTTTTATTAACACCTCAAATGGAATTATCAGCATTTTGGATTGGATTAATTGGTAGCTCTGCTTTAATCGGTCTCTTTTTAGGAAGTCTCGTTTTAGGTTGGATTTCTGACTACGTAGGTAGACAAAAAATATTCGTCTTTAGTTTTATCATTATTACACTTGCATCTATTTTACAATTTTTTGCAGATAGTCCTATGGAACTTGTATTACTAAGAATTCTAATCGGTATTGGACTTGGTGGAGATTATAGCGTAGGCCATACGATGCTAGCTGAATTTTCACCACGTAAACATCGCGGTGTATTACTTGGTTCATTCAGTGTAATTTGGACATTTGGTTATGTAGCAGCAAACTTAATTGGTATTTTCGCCATTAATACTTCTCCAGATGCTTGGCGTTGGATGCTCGCTTCATCGGCAATTCCAGCGGTTATTATATTAGTTTTACGAATGGGTACTCCTGAGTCGCCTAGATGGTTAATTAGTAAAGGGCGCGTAGAAGAAGCACTTGAAATTGTTCAAAAACATGTTGGTCCTAATATCGTACTTGACGATGAAACACCTTCTCAAGGGAAAAGCGGTTTTGCCACTTTATTTAGTAAAGAAATGAGAAAACGAACTGCTTTCAACTGTATATTCTTTGTTTGTCTTGTTATTCCTTATTTCGCTATTTACACTTTCTTACCAAATATTTTAGATGAAATCGGATTAAGTGCTGGTCATGGCACTGACTTACTATTAAATGGTCTACTTATTGTAGGGGCAGTTTTAGGTATTTGGTTTACAGTGAAGTTCTCTCGCCGAGGATTTTTAATTAACTCGATTATCGTATTAATTATTTCACTATCATTACTTAGCTTCTTACCTAGTAGCGCATCTGTATTAATGATTATTTCTTTTGCAGTCTTTACATTAATCATGTCTGCAGTTAGTAACTTAGTTGGTGTATTCCCAGCTGAGAGTTTCCCAACAGAAATCCGCTCTTCTGGTGTTGGATTAGCCACTTCGGTTAGTAGATTGGGTTCTGCTATTGGTACTTTCTTACTTCCTATGGGCATTGCTTCGATTGGGGTTCAATATACAATGCTTTGCCTTACTGGCGTCCTTGTCATTGGCTTAATTGTCTCAATCGCCTGGGCTCCTGAAACAAAATCACTTACATTAAGTGAAGCAAGTAATTTAGGTAATAATAACTAATAATATTACTACGAAACCCCTGTATCCTTCGTCTGAATGGATACAGGGGTTTTATTTGCTGTTTGAAATGAAGGTTGATCAGCCCATCGCATAAGGAAATTGCGTGATAAAACTCCAAACATTTTAATATGTATAAGAAAAAAAGACTGTAGACGAACTCAAATTTTCGAGTTCGTCTACAGTCTTAAGCACCATCAGTTACGATGAATACCGTTTTAATAGATTTTATTTTTCATCAAGAAGTGATGATAATTCTGCATCCATCTCTTCTTCTTCATCATGCGCTGCGATTGTATACGCTGCAGCCGCAATGCCGTAAGAAGCACGGATTTTATTAGCAATTTCTTCAAGAATTGCTGGATTTTCTTTTAAGAATTGTTTAGCATTTTCTCGACCTTGACCTAGGCGTTCTTCAGCATAGGCATACCAAGAACCACTTTTCTGTACGATGTCTAATTCTACACCTAAATCTACAGTTTCGCCTTCTTTAGAAATACCTTCACCATACATAATATCTACTTCTGCAGTACGGAATGGTGGAGCTACTTTGTTTTTCACTACTTTAATTTTTGTACGGTTACCCATAATATCAGTACCTTGTTTAATGGCTTCAGCACGACGAACTTCTAAACGTACTGAACTGTAGAATTTAAGCGCACGTCCACCAGGAGTTGTTTCAGGATTCCCGAACATCACACCGATTTTTTCACGAATTTGGTTAATGAAGATAGCAATTGTTTTAGATTTGTTGATAGCACCAGAAAGTTTACGTAATGCCTGAGACATTAAGCGTGCTTGTAGGCCGACGTGAGAGTCACCCATATCGCCCTCGATTTCAGCCTTTGGTACAAGCGCTGCTACTGAGTCGATAACGATAATATCGATGGCACCACTACGTACTAATGCTTCAGCAATTTCTAGTGCTTGCTCACCTGTATCAGGCTGTGATAATAGTAGCTCATCAATATTTACACCTAATTTTTGTGCATAGATCGGATCAAGTGCGTGTTCTGCATCGATAAACGCAGCCTGACCACCATTAGCTTGGACTTCTGCAATTGCGTGCAGTGCTACTGTTGTTTTACCAGAAGATTCTGGACCGTATACTTCAATAATACGTCCGCGTGGATATCCGCCTATCCCTAATGCTGCATCAAGTGCTAACGAACCACTTGATGATGTTGCGATTTCTAGATCTGTTCTTTCGCCAAGTTTCATAATTGAACCTTTACCGAAATTCTTTTCTATTTGTTTTAATGCTTGTTCCAAAGCTGCTTTACGATCACTCAAACTGATTTCCTCCTTTGAATCTTCTCACTGTTTTTGTCTATCTCTACTATACTTGTTTTTGAGAAAACATTCAAGAAAAAAGCGAACATTTATTCGATTTTTCTCCAAAATAAAAATTTGAGCAGTTATTAGCTACTCAAATCTCCATTTTCAATACTATACTGATTTTTTCGAATAGCCACGTTCTATTAATAATTGCATTAAATAATGGCATGTGAATTTCACGGCTCTTAGTCGGTTCGTATTTCTCATACCCGAAAGCTGTAAACGATACGAAATAGGTGCTTCATCTCGAATTGATACCGCAAGCCATACAGTTCCCGCTGGTTGGTTACCATGTGCATCAGGACCAGCAGCACCGGTTAAACCAATGCCAATATCTGTTGCAAACTTTTTGCGAACTAAACTTGCCATCGCTTCTGCACATTCACTACTAACCACACCATATTGTTGAATGAGCATTGGCGAAATACCTAATTGGTCAATTTTCGCCTGCTCTGTATACGTCACAACACCACCAACAAGTGTACCGCTAACGCCTGGAATTTCGGCTAATTCAGATTGGAATAGCCCTGCTGTTAAGCTTTCGGCAGCTGCTATTGTCAGCTTATTGTCTACTAACATCTCTACTGCTTTTGAAGCAAGTGAGTCATTGTCTATGCCGTATTGATATTCACCAACAATTGCTTGAAGCTCTGTAACTTTAGCTGCAATGAGACTTTTCGCTTCTCCTTCAGTTTGCGCCTTCGCAGTAACTCGTAATGTCACTTCGCCATCAGATGCAAGTGGTGCAACTGTCGGATTCGTTTGCGCATCTAAAATAGCTTGCACACGCACTTCTAACTCAGCCTCACCTATGCCATAAAATCGCATTACATGAGATAAAATCAAACCACCATCATTTAGGCGAGCCGCTAACTTAGGTTTCGCTTCAAATTGAAACATCGGCTCAAGTTCCTTTGGAGGACCTGGCAATAAAATATACGTGTGATTGCCTTGTTCAAAAAGCATACCCGAAGCCATTCCATTATAGTTAGCTAGCACCTCACTACCAGCTAAAATTAATGCCTGCTTGCGATTATTTTCCGTCATTTCACGGCCTCGACTTGCAAAAAATTGTTCAATTGAAGTTAATGCAATATCATCGAAAGCTAAAGATACTCCTAAATACCGAGCAATTGTTTCTTTTGTTAGGTCATCCTTTGTCGGACCAAGTCCACCAGAGAAAATAATTAGATCAGCACGAGATTCAGCAATCTTTATCGCTTCCTCCAAACGAATGGGATTATCCCCAACAACAGTATGATAAAAAACATTAATACCTAACTCCGAAAGTTGATTGGAAATAAACTTCGCATTCGTATTTGTAATTTGACCTAATAACAACTCTGATCCAACCGCAATAATCTCTGCATTCATGAACTAACGAAAACCTTTCTTATTTAGATTCAAGTAACACGCGGCGATTAATATAGAAATAATCCCAACCCGACCATACTGTGAATAGTAACGCAATATAAAGCATAATATCATCAAATGGAATGCCGATTAACGTGAAAATAGTGTTATGCAATAAAGCTGCTGCAATTGCAATAATTTGCGTCCATGTTTTGATTTTCCCTAGTTGGTTCGCAGCGACAACTTCGCCCTCACCAGCTAAGATTAAGCGTAAACCAGTAACGGCAAACTCACGACTAATAATGACAATAATAATCCATACTTGTGCCATATCTAATTCGACTAGCATAATGAAAGCAGCTGAAACAAGTAATTTATCTGCTAGTGGATCTAAAAACTTCCCTAAAGTTGTCACGAGATTATACTTACGTGCATAATAGCCGTCAACCCAATCAGTTGTAGAAGCTAAGATGAAAATTAATGCACCTACGAAATGATGTACAGGCATGTCAGCCCCGAATAATTTCATAGTTCCCCATCCAAAATCGAACATCATTACAATGACAAAGAACGGAATCATAAGTATGCGTGACACGGTAATTTTATTTGGTATATTCATTTTTATAACACCTTTCATTATGAAAGAAAGTAGTCACCACTTGGGATGACTACTGCTCTTTATTAAAATTAATTACGATATTTTGTGTAACAATTTGCTGTGCATATGTTACTAACTCGTCATTAATATATACTTTCGCATTTTGCGAATCACCAAGACGAATGCGGACGTAGTTTTGCGCAGTTGCATCAAACTCAACGATTTCACCTGCGTTATATGAACGTGTACTTGCACTATCTAGCAATTCTACTTGTTGTTGATCACGAATACCTACCCATGTAGGACCCGATACTTCAATACGGATTTTAAACGTATCAGCACCATCTAAAGTATAGTTCGTTGTTGCACCATCAGCCTCAATAGTACCCGCTGAAATCGTTTGTTTAACCTCTTCATCGATAGGTTCATCTTGAGCTTTTGCTTCTTCTTTTTCTTTATCTCTTTTTGCTTGCTCTTCTTTTTTCTTTTCTGCACGCTTCTCTTCTTCTTCACTATCTACAGGTTTTTTAGCGTATTGCACTTCCTCAGATCCATCTGATTTACCAGTTGAAGGCTCACCATTGTCTTTGCCTTGTTGTGAAAGTACCCAAAATACTATAATAATTACCACAATAAATATACCTACGATAAACTTTGGCATCGCTTCTAGCATTTTGTTAGAAGGTCCTTTAGTTAGCTTACGTCGATTTCCTTGTACCATTGAATTCGACACCGGCCCCGATGGAGATCCTGGTAATTCTTTTTTAAATGTTTCTAAAATTTCGTCTGGATCAAGTCCCACAGCTTCCGCATATTGTTTAATAAATGCGCGAACATAAAATGAGCCTGGCATAATTGAATAATTGCCTTCTTCAATCCCTACTAAATAACGTTTTTGAATCTTTGTTAACTCCTGTAAATCATCTAAGCTATAGCCCTTAGATAACCTTGCCTCTTTTAACCGAGCACCCAACTCATTCACTTAAAACACCTACTTTAATCAAAAATTAAATCCTCCAAATCCACCTACATCGCTGGATTCAAAGTTCATATGATTTTTTTCCATTATCTCATATGTAATTTCTTCGTCGGGATGATTTCGCAATTCAATAATTGTGTCAAAATCCGCAATTGTATACTCTGAATGTTGTACAAACATATCTGGATGCTCTACGACCTTTATTGATGGCATACTCATCATTTCACGCACTAATTGCAAATGACGCTCATCTGTAGAACGTCTTGTTACAATGCCATCTAGAATAAATATATTTCGATCACTAAATTCGTCTCCAGCAAGCTTATTGCGAACAGTTTGTTTAATCATTGTGGACGATAAAAAAATCCATTTCTTATTTGCACAAACACTAGCTGCAACAATTGATTCTGTTTTTCCAACACGTGGCATCCCACGGATTCCTATCAGCTTATGTCCATCTTTTTTAAATAATTCAGCCATAAAATCAACTAAAATACCTAGTTCGTCACGAACAAAATGGAACGTATTTTTTTCATCAGCATCACGAGGAATATAATGACCGTGTCGAATAGCCAAACGATCGCGTAATTTTGGTTGTCGAAATTTAGTGACGTGAATATGTTCCATCGTTGAAACGATTGTACGAAATCGTTCAATTGCTTCATCGTTGTCTGTATGTACTAGCATTCCACGACGCACTTCATCGACACCATTAATTGAAATAATGTTGACACGTAACATCCCTAAAAGTGAAGTAATATCGCCTAATAATCCAGGACGGTTTACTTGAATTTCATATTCAAAGTACCAATCGCTCAATTGCAATCGTTCCTTTCTAATTAGCTAACGTGAAAAAACTCTTATAAGTTCCATCATAGCTGATTTTTTATGTAATTTAAAGTGCAATGTCGTAAAAAAAAGAGGAGAAGTTCTCCTCTTTGCATTTAATGCACTTGTTTGTTTTGGACTAGCTTAATGACGCAGCTTGCTAGCGATTGCTTTTCACTTTCAGATGCAACAGCCCACAAGTCGGACAACACACGCTCTTGTTCATTTTTCGGATCAATATTATTTGCTAAATATTCCCCTATTTGAACTGCCGATTGTTGAATCATTTTTTTAGGCATACCGCTTGCTTCTGCACCTGAAACACTTTGCCCTAAAAAAGATGTCCACTTTTGCCAATTTTCTAGAATGTTCATATGTGTTTCTCCTCCTTTTCACATGTAGTATGTGTAAGGTAAGCGATTATATGTACCATCCTCCATTTAAACGTAAAATTTGCCCTGTGACATAATTTGCTCTTCCTGATATATAAAAGCGTACCATTTCTGCAACATCACTTGTTTGCCCAGCTTTCCCTAAAGGAATATCCTCTAAAATCCACTGCCGCTCTTCCTCACTTAAATGGCTATTCATTGATGTTTCTATAAATCCAGGTGCAATCGCATTGACCCGAACGCCAGATAATGCAGCTTCTTTTGCATAAGATTTCACAAATGCATGCTGCGCTCCTTTTACTGTCGCATAAAGCGCTTCTCCAGCAGCTCCAGCCTCACCCCAAATAGAACCAATGAATAACACATAGCTCACTGTATGAGTACGCAGTTTAGAAGACAGTAACGCTACTAAACGCATTGGATTTTGAACATGTACACGCCAAAGCGCATCCATCTCTTCGGTCGTTGAATCCTCTAACAAGCCATAATGCGCCTGCCCATTCGCAAAAACGATTGCCTGCAAAGAAAAAATTTGTGTAGCAAGTGTTTCGGCCGAATCAGCTTGGGTAAAATCAGCCTGTATTAACATAAATTCCTGAGCAGGATAATCTTTATTTAATTGCGCTATTAAAGTTTGAGCCGCTTGTAAATTATGCGCATATTGTAAATACAGCGACCAACCATCTGCAGCTAAGCTAGTGCAAATAGATTGACCTATCGCTCCTGACGCCCCAAGAACGAGCGCAAATTTCTTCATTGTGCCTGTTTCTCTGCTATTGGTAACATTTTCAACACCGTTTGCTGTGACTCACCAAGAATCGTTTTGAAACTTTCCGTTAAATCTTCTAATGTAAGCTCCTCTAATACAGGAACAACATCGAATAAATTCATGTCGTTAAATGAGTAACGAGTAAACTGGTTAGCAATAAATTCAAGTGAGTTCAATGCACGTAAAAAAGAACCAATTTTTTTGCGTTTCACGCGCTCTAAATCTTCAAGCTTAAACGAAGAAGCCTTTTCTGCCTTCGCAAGTTCCTCTTTAATCGCTTTTTCTAACGCCTCTGGTTGTGTTGTGTCTGAACCGATAAGCGCAAAACCAAAGCCCTCTTCAAGCGTAAAATCAAATGCGTAAGATTCATCGATTAGCCCCTGTTCATAAAGACGCTCATAAAACGGCGATGTACGTCCTAAAAGGATTTCTAATGCAATTTGCACTGATAATTCATGTTTTAACATCTTACGTCCAGATAAATTTGTTTCTTTTGCCTTTAAGCCAACATATAGTTTTGGTCTTTGGACGTCCATATGCAATGTACGTTCTTTGACTGCTACATCCATCGGTTCCTCATCGAAAAAGCGCTCAATTGGAGCAGGCTCTGAAAACTCTTTTTTTCCTTGGTTTTCTCGAATGAATGCCATCATTTCTTCTTGATCTACAGAACCAATAACGAATAGTAGCATATTCGACGGATGATAAAACGTATTGTAGCAAGTATATAAGTGTTCAGCAGTTATACCATCAATTGACTCAATCGTACCTGCAATATCAATCTTCACTGGATGATTATGGTACATGTTTTCAATTGCACCAAAATACAAACGCCAATCTGGCTGATCATCGTACATCGTAATTTCTTGTCCGATAATCCCTTTTTCTTTATTAACAGTTGCTTCTGTAAAATAAGGCTCCTGCACGAAATTTAACAGCGTTTCCGTACTTTTATAAATATGATCTGTGGAAGAAAATAAATACGCTGTACGTGTGAACGAGGTAAAGGCATTGGCAGACGCACCAAACTCACTAAACTTTTGGAAAACATCGCCGTCTTCTTTTTCAAACATTTTATGCTCTAAAAAGTGCGCAATACCATCCGGCACAGTAACCGTTTCTTTTTCATCGGCCGGCTTAAATGCACGGTCAACAGAGCCATACTTTGTCGTAAATGTAACGAAGGTTTTAGAAAAACCTTTTTTCGGCAAAATATAAACATCTAAACCATTTTCTAATTTTTCATAGTAAAGCGTTTCATCTAATTGTTTAAAATCAATTGCTTTCATTATGCGGTTTGCTCCTTTCCACTTAAGAAATAGACCGCTTCAAGTTGTAATAACTGCGCCATTTGGACAACATCTTCTTTTGTCACAGCTTTCCATTTATTTGACCAATTTTCAACCGAGAATGTTTCGGGTAGATCTTTGTATTGATCATAAATTTCAATTTGACCACGAGCAGAATCGAGCGCTTCTTTTAACTGATTCGTTAACATCGCTTTCGTTTGATCTAGTTCCAATGCCGTAATATCACCAGCTTGAATAGCAGCCAGTTGCTCTTTAATAACAGCGAGTGCTTTTTCTTCATTTTTCGGCTCAATTCCTGACACTACAAAAACAAGACCATAATGAGACGCGTACGAGCTTGAAGCATAGTAAGCTAAGCTTTCCTTTTCTCGCACGTTCATGAATAATTTGGCATGTGGATATCCACCAAATACGCCGTTAAAAATTTGCATTTTTGCAAAGTCAGCATCACCGAAACGTACTGGTGTACTAAAACCGATATGCAATTTACCTTGCTTCATTTCTTGCTGTTCATGCACATAATTATCTTTTGGATGCTGTTGGTCCGCGACCTTGGGAATTTCCGCTGGTGCACGATCCGTAAATGGTAATGCGGCTGTTAGTTTTTTAACCATTACCTCTTCGTCTAAATCACCCGCAACATAAATATCAATTTTATCGTCCTTAATCATCGATTCATATGCCGCGAATAGCGATGCTGGCGTAACGCTTTCAACTTCTTCAACTGTACCATTTGCAGAAATTGAAGCAGGTTCATTCGGTCGTAAAATTTGTTGTAAACGCTGTTGTGCGAAACGAGCTTTATCATCAATAATAGATTCGATTCGTTGCACAACCATTTCTTTTTCTCTGTCTACAATGGCTTGTTTAAAGACACCGTTTTCTAAGTTCGGTTCAAAAATTGCCGTGTGTAGTAACGCTAATACATCATCTAACACCTCTGTATTAGCTAAATATTGATCATTAACTGTTTCGATATTCATCAAAACCGTATGTTCATTTCCTCGCTTTGACGTATCAAAATAAAGAACTGTTCCAAACAAATCATCTAAATAACTACGGAATGCCGCAGTTGTCGTGTATTTTGCATTACTATGTTGCAACACATTCGTCAGCACTGTACGCTCTGATGCGCTACTAGCCGTCAATGGTTTTCTCCATTTCATTGAAAAATTCACGGTTTTAAATTGGGTCGTTTGTCTAATATGCAAATTTACACCTTGCGCTAAAGGTATTGTTTTAAACATAAGAAACCCTCCTATCATACTTAATATAACAATGTTCTACAAATACTATACATGTCAATTGTCTTAAAATGCAAAAGGAATCACACTTTATGTAAAAATAATAGTGGTAACGCTTGGCAATCCATTCGAAATTCAATTCTGCGATGTTCATGTATAGAGAAAAAGCTGCTTACTAAGTCTATATTTGACTTATTAAGCAGCCTCCTAATTTCGTATTATCGGTTTCCTTTAATATATGGCTGACCACTTGCTTTTGGTGCATTGGCTTTACCAATAAATCCTGCTAATGCGAAAATTGTTAAGACATAAGGAAGTATTTGTAGGAACACAGCTGGAACGTCTTGTACATATGGAATTTGATCTCCTGTAATACTTAATGTTTGCGCTAAACCGAAGAATAATGCTGCACCAAGTGCGCCCATTGGATGCCATTTCCCGAAAATCATTGCTGCAATCGCCATGAAACCTTGACCAGCAATCGTTGAATGTGAGAAATCAAGCGTGATCGTTTGCGCATAAACCGCACCACCAAGACCACCAAGTGCACCAGAGATTACAACTGCAATATAACGCATTTTATTTACTTTGACTCCCATTGTATCAGCAGCAGTTGGGTGTTCCCCAACTGCGCGAAGACGTAAGCCAAATGGTGTTTTATAAATAATAAACCATGCTCCGATTGCTACAGCAAACGCCAAAATCGATGTACTGTACACGTCTTTGAATAGTAACGGACCAAAAAACGGAATTTCATTTAAATATGGAATAGCGAAACGACTAATCGGTTCAGTAATCATATCCGTTTGACCTTTATCATAAATCAATTTTACTAAGAACATCGATACGGCTAACCCTAATAAATTTATGGCTACCCCCGATACTGTTTGGTCGGCACGGAATGAAATCGATGCCACAGCATGTAAAAGAGAAAAAATCCCTCCTGCAATAACTGCTGCGAGCATTGCTACCCAAATTGTAGCAGAACCAAAAGTTGATGCGTATTCTAAATTCACATAGATACCTACGAATGCGCCGAAAATCATTAAACCTTCTAGCCCGATGTTTACAACACCCGAACGCTCAGAAAATACGCCACCGATTGCTGTGAAAATTAATGGTGTTGCATAGAAAATCGCAGAAGGGATGATGAAGTATAACATTTCTAAAAAGCTCATGTTATTGTCCCTCCTTTTTCTTACTTAGTTTTTGTAAACCTACGCGAATAATGTAACCTGATGCTACGAAGAAAATAATCAACGCGATAATAATCGACACAATTTCCTCTGGGATACCAGCGGCGTTTGGCATGTTTAGTGCACCGTATTTAAGTGAACCGAACAATGAAGCCCCGAAGATAACCCCAAGTGGTGTGTTTGCACCAAGTAAGGCAACTGCGATCCCGTCAAAACCAATACCTGTGAAACCTGCATTAATTGCTGCATTTTGGAATGTACCAAGTGCTTCCATCGCACCTGCAAGACCAGCAAACATACCAGAGATTGTCATCGCTAAAATAATATTTTTATTGACACTCATCCCTGCATATTCAGCCGCGTGTTGATTAAAGCCAACTGCTTTTAATTCATAACCACGTGTTGTTTTCTCTAAAATGAACCACATAACAGCTACCATAATAAGTGCAACAATAATCCCATAGTGAAGACTTGAATTGTCTGTAAGCTCTCTTAAAAACGGAGAACGTAAAGAAGCTGTTTCTTGAATACGTTCTGTTTTAAAGCTCCCATCTGACAAATGTTTAATAACAGCGTTCGCAATATGAAGTGCTGTGTAGTTTAACATAATTGTCGCGATTACTTCATGAACATTAAATTTCGCTTTTAAGAAACCTGCTATAAAGGCCCAAAATGCACCTGCTACTGCTGCAGCAAGTAATGCTAACGGTAAGTGAATAATTTTAGGTAGCTCAAATGCATACCCTACCCAAGCAGCTGCTAGCCAACCTAAAATTAGTTGTCCTTCAACCCCGATGTTAAATAATCCTGTTCGGAAGGCGAATGCTACTGCAAGACCTGCCAATAAATATGGTGTGATTTGTCGGATTGTATTACCCATTGTATATGAATCTCCAAAAATACCTGTCCATAACGCTAGATAACCTTGCACAGGGTCGTAGCCACTAACTAACATGACAACAGCACCAACAAGAAGACCAATAATAATTGAAATTAGAGGAACGAGTATATTAATGACGCGATTCGGCATGTTTGTCGTCCTCCTCTTTTACTAATTGTGTTTTATTGTTTTTCTTGCTTTGACCAGCCATTAGTAATCCAAGTTCTTGCTCAGATGTTTCCATTGGATTTAACTCATCTACAATTTGACCATCGTAAATAACAGCTATTCGGTCTGAAATGTTCATCACTTCATCTAATTCAAATGAAATAAGAAGAACTGCTTTCCCTTTATCACGTTGTTCGATTAAACGTGAATGAATAAATTCAATTGCACCAACATCAAGACCTCGCGTAGGTAACGCTGCAATTAATAGGTCAGGATTTCGATCAATTTCACGACCAATAATCGCCTTTTGTTGGTTTCCTCCTGAGAGTGCTCGAGCTGGTGTCATTTCACCATTACCTGTACGCACATCATATTCCTCAATAACCATACGCGCTTTTTCGGTTACTTTTTTGTAATCCATAACAAAGCCTTTTGCGATTGGTGACTGATAATACGTTTGAAGAACAATATTGTGACCAATTGGGAAATCAAGTACTAAACCATGCTTATGACGATCTTGTGGGATATGCCCAACACCTTCTTCTGTAATCTTTCGTGGCTTAATGTTCGTTACATCTTTACCATTAAGCTTCACAGAACCACTTTTTACTTTTCGAAGACCTGTTATTGCTTCGATTAACTCTGTTTGACCATTTCCATCGATACCAGCAATCCCAACAATTTCACCTTTTCGAACAGTTATGTTCAGACCTTTTACTTTATCAATGTTACGGTAATCCCTCACAACTAAATTTTCGACTGACAAAACTTCCTCAGTTGGATGAGCTTCCGTTTTGACGGTTTTGAACTCCACTTGACGTCCAACCATTAATTCTGCTAATTGGTCAGGATTTGTTTCAGTCGTCACGACCGTTCCGATACCTTCACCTTTACGAATAATTGTCACACGGTCGGAAACTTCCATGATCTCTTTTAATTTATGCGTAATTAAAATTATTGACTTTCCTTCCGTAATAAGACGCTTCATGATTTGGATTAATTCCGAAATCTCTTGTGGCGTTAATGAAGCAGTTGGCTCGTCAAAGATTAATATTTCCGCACCCCGATAAAGCGTTTTCAAGATTTCTACGCGTTGCTGCATGCCAACCGTAATGTCTTCAATTTTTGCATTCGGATCAACATCTAGTCCGTACTTCTCAGAAAGCTCTGCTACTTTCTTCGCCGCGTCTTTAATATTGACGACACCCATCTTTGTAGGCTCTATACCTAAAATAATGTTTTCTGTAACTGTAAAATTTTCCACAAGCATAAAGTGCTGATGCACCATACCAATCCCTAAATCATTGGCAACATTTGGGTCAGTGATTTTCACAGCCTTCCCACGAACACGTATTTCTCCGCCTTCTGGTTGATATAAACCAAAAAGAACGTTCATCAAAGTCGATTTCCCGGCACCATT
>JAVWKG010000048.1:0-21214 GCA_036638655.1 Lysinibacillus sp.
TATGGCGGTTCCTGCACATGATGAGCGCGACTATGAGTTTGCAAAAGAGTTCGGCTTAGAAATCACACCTGTTTTAGAAGGTGGTGACATTGAAACAGAAGCGTTCACTGGTGACGGTGTCCACATCAATTCTGATTTCCTAGACGGTTTAAATAAAGAAGACGGTATTACAAAGGCCATTGCTTGGTTAGTAGAAAACGGTGTCGGTGAAAAGAAAATTACGTACCGCTTACGTGACTGGTTATTCTCTCGTCAACGTTATTGGGGTGAGCCAATTCCAGTTATTCACTGGGAAGATGGTACTATGACAACGATTCCGGTAGAAGAATTACCATTAGAATTACCTAAAACGGATAATATCCGCCCTTCAGGTACAGGTGAATCACCACTTGCAAATATTGATGAGTGGGTGAATGTTGTACACCCAGAAACGGGCTTGAAAGGACGTCGTGAGACGAACACAATGCCGCAGTGGGCAGGTTCTTCATGGTACTTCTTACGCTATATTGATCCAACAAATGATGAAGCGTTAGTAGATCCAGAATTACTAAAACGTTGGTTACCGGTTGATATTTACATCGGTGGTGCAGAGCATGCAGTTCTTCACTTACTGTACGCACGCTTCTGGCATAAAGTGCTGTACGATCTTGGTATTGTACACACAAAGGAACCGTTCCAAAAGTTATTCAACCAAGGAATGATCCTAGGTGAAGGTAATGTGAAGATGTCTAAATCATTAGGGAATGTTGTAAATCCGGATGATATTATCGAATCACACGGTGCGGATACATTGCGATTATATGAAATGTTCATGGGTCCATTGGAAGCTTCTATTGCATGGAGCACAAATGGCTTAGATGGAGCGCGTCGTTTCTTAGATCGTATTTGGCGTTTATTCATTAATGAGGAAACAGGCAAGCTTGCTATGAAAGTCCAAGTTAGTGATGATAAAACATTAGAAAAATCATACAACCAAACAGTGAAAAAAGTGACAGAAGACTATGAAGGTATTCGCTTCAATACGGCTATTTCACAAATGATGGTGTTCATAAATGATTGCTATAAAGCAGAAGTTATTCCAACGGCTTACGCAGAAGGTTTTGTGAAAATGTTGGCACCACTTGCACCGCACGTAGCCGAAGAGCTATGGCAACTACTTGGTCATGAAGGAACAATTACTTACAAAGATTGGCCAGCATATGACGAGTCTAAATTAGTAGATGATGAAGTGGAAGTAGCTGTACAAGTAGCCGGTAAAGTACGTGCGAAAATTACAGTACCAAAGGATGCTTCTAAAGAAGAGTTAGAAAAAGCAGCATTAGCAGACGAAAAAGTACAAGAGTATATGGCTGGTAAGGAACTAGTAAAGATTATTGCCATCCCAGGTAAGCTTGTTAATATCGTTGTAAAATAATTTGATAGGTCGGAAAAGCAGAAGTAGTGCTTTTCCGACCTTTTTTATAAGGAAGTATAACTTTATAGTGATGTCGCGGTTTGCTCCCTCAAGTGAAAGTGGAGGAGTGCGAATGCGCGTTTCTTAAAGAGTAAGAGTATAAGTTCTTCAAGGTGTCTAGGGTAAAGCATCTTTCTTAGGTCGCTCGAGATTGGTGTGAAATCGCTCCAAATCGAGAGGAAAGTCGCTCGATTTTGGTGTAAAGTCGCTCCAGATTGTGAGGAGGTCGCTCGAGTTTGATGTAAAGTCGCTCCAGATTGTGAGGAGGTCGCTCGAGTTTGATGTAAAGTCGCTCCAAATCGTGAAGAGGTCGCTCGAGTTTGATGTGAAGTCGCTCCAGATCGTGAGGAGGTCACTCGAGATTGGTGTGATGTCACGATCTGCTCCATCGGGCGAAAGTTTGAGGAGCGCTTAGCTTTCGCTTTGGGCTCGCAAGCAGCTAAAGGAGTGCGAATGCGCTTTTCTTAATGAATCAAATGTCCTATTAAAGCAAGGAGTGGGAAATACGCTTGGGTGCACTTTTTTTATGTAAATTCAAGTGAGTGAAGAAATAACGTTTTTAAAATATCTTGAAATATTATATTTATTGATATGGAACAGTGGTGTATAAACTGTGAAATTATCAATTACAATAACAATAGATATATAGGAATAAAATAGTATCATGCCTAAAATAATGATATTTTCTCGTTGGAGTATTTGTTTTTCTGTATTGTGAATGTATGGATGCATAAATGTCGATGGAGCATATACACTCGTTTGTAAAAGGATTCTTTTGTATAACAGAATGAAATCCGAAGAAAATACGTGGTTGTATGCATAAGGAATGTATAATGATAACTGCAAATAGTGTATAGAATATTTTTACATAAAGCAGGAAATAAGTACTTAGAGAATAATGTATGCGCTTTAGTAGAATAATATTTTATTTCAGAAAACTATTGCGTTTTTATATTTATAAGTGTAAATTGAATCACGTAGATGTTCATAAATTATTCATATATAGCAAAAGTGAGGGGGAAAGAGAATTTATGAATAAAAATAGATGGTTAATTGCTTTATCTGCTATCGCTATTCATTTATCAATAGGAGGCGCTTACGCATATAGTGTATATAAGCTACCAATTGTCACAGAGATGGGTTGGAGCGAAACGAACGTAACGATTGCCTTTACGATTATGATGGGTCTTGCTGGTTTCGCAGCAGCGTTATTTGGTAGATTAGTAGAGAAATTAGGACCACGAAAAGCGGCGATGGTAGCGGCTGTTCTATTTGGAACTGGACAAGCTGGTGCGGGTGTTGCGATTTCGATGGATTCTGTTCCACTTTATTGGTTAACGTACGGGGTACTTAGTGGGCTAGGTATGGGGATAGGCTATATTGCACCTGTTTCGACTTTAGTAAAATGGTTCCCAGATCGCCGTGGTTTAGCGACAGGTATGGCTGTATTAGGATTCGGCTCAGGAGCATTGATTACTGCACCAGTTGCAGCGAACTTAATGGAAACAGTAGGAATTTCGACAACATACTTTATTTTAGGGGCAAGTTACTTCACGTTAATGATTTTAGGCGCTTTATATATTGCACCGCCAGCAGCTGGGTACATGCCTGCAAGCATGAAGGCTGCAACAGAAAGTGGCAAGCAAGTAGTGAAAAAGGATTTAGCTGTTATGTCAGCGCGTGAAGCGGTGAAAACAAAGCAGTTTTGGATGTTATGGTCGATGCATTTAGTAAATGTGACGGCGGGTATTATGATGATTTCTGTGGCCTCTCCAATGGCGCAAGAAATTGTAGGCTTATCAGTTGCGGGTGCCGCAGCAATGGTAGGTATTATGGGGTTATTTAATGGTGGAGGCCGCTTGATTTGGGCTGCGGTATCAGATTATATTGGTCGTTCGAATGTCTTTGTCATTTTCTTTACGGCACAACTAATTGCATTTATCGTATTACCACATACGACAAATATTATTATTTTCCAAGCGCTTATTTTCCTAGTTGTTAGTTGTTATGGTGGTGGCTTCTCGAATTTACCAGCATTCGCGAGTGATATGTTTGGTACAAAACAGCTGGGTGTAATTCATGGATACCTATTAACGACTTGGTCACTCGGCGGGATTTTCGGACCGCTATTAGTGAGTACAATTCGCAATGCGTATGATAGTTATATTCCAGTATTCTATGTATTCGCAGGTTTAATTGCGATTTCATTTATTATATCGTTAACATTGCGCGCAGATGTTCGCAAGAAAATGGCGATAATGGAGCAAAAAGCTTCTGTTGAACAAGTTGGAGACGTCTCAACTACGGTAAACTAAAAAGAATAACCACTTTCAATATGGACCGGATAGCTGTCATTTCACAGACGACAGCTATTCGGTTTTATTAATATAGTGTTTTTTTGTTATACAACAACAGATTAATCTCTATCTAACGTATAACAGTATTTTCATCATGTCAATGTGATTTACTGAAAATAATGGAATTTCTTTATGAGAAAGCATTTTCATCCATTTATTAAAAACCTATTGGGTTATTTGAATTGTGAGAAAATGGAACGCATCTTCCTACAAAACGTCTATGTATGTAGGAAGATGCGATGAGATTTTTTTATAAAGCTGCGTTCATGCCTGCAATGCGTCCAGTAACAAGGGCTGATGTAATATTATAGCCACCTGTGTAGCCATGAATGTCTAATATTTCGCCGCAGAAGAAGAGACCTTGCTTTTTCTTTGAAGCCATTGTTTTTGGTTCTATCTCTTTAACAGAAACACCACCACCTGTCACGAATGCCTTTTCTAATGATTGAGTGCCACTGACAGTCATTGTGAAATTAACAAGCTCTCGCGCAAGATTGCGGATTTTTTCCTGTGAAAGTTCTAGGCCAGTAAGTTGAATATCGATGTCAGCCCGTTGGCATAAAAATAGAAGCCAGCGTTCTAAGGTGATACCTTTCCAGACATTTTTCACAGCTTTTTTCGGTTCAGCTTTAATCAGTTTGTTTAAATGCTGTAGGCAAGTTTCTTCATTGAATTCAGTTAATGTTTGGATGCGCATCGTAACAGGCGTATAACCTGTTTTACGCAGTTCTTTCACGACGAACTGACTGCAACGAAGAACGGCAGGACCACTTAAGCCAAAATGAGTGAAAAGCATGTCCATTTGATGTGTCACTAACGTTTTACCTTTTTTGTTAAGTACGGATACAGCTACATCACGAAGTGCTAAGCCTTGTAATTCCCGTGACTGAATAAAAGATTCTTTCGATAAGACAGGCACTTCTGTAGGGAAGAGCTCAGTGATCGTATGACCTGCCCGTTCTGCCCATGGATAGCCATCACCTGTTGAGCCGGTTTGTGGTACAGCTTTGCCGCCAACAGCAACGACAACGGATTGGCAACGAATTTCCGTACCATCCGCTAAACGCACGCCGTGAATTTTTTCGTCGTCCATTAGCAATTTACTAACGACAGTGTGTAGTCTTACTTCGATTTTTAATCGGCTCATCTCTTGAATCAGCGCATCAACAACGTCTTGTGCACGGTTAGACACAGGGAACATGCGCCCGTGATCTTCCTCTTTAAGTGCGACACCAAGTCCTTCGAAAAAGTTAATAATATCTTCGTTGTTATATACCGTAAATGGACTAAAAAGGAATCGACCGTTTCCAGGAATATTTTTAACAATCTCTTCAACGGGAAGTCGGTTTGTTACATTACAACGACCTCCACCAGAAATGGCTAGTTTCTTCCCTAGTTTAGCGCCTTTTTCTAGTAATAATACTTTCTTTTTTTGTTCGCCGGCTGCGATGGCTGCCATTAAGCCTGAAGGCCCTCCGCCGATGACGATTACATCATACATAATGGATTCTCACTTTCTCTCATACTTTATTCTTACATATTATACACAATAGGAAGAAACTATTTGAGAAAATGGTCTTACAGTTGTAAACTAAAGCTTAGGTTTATATTGTAAATTGTCTGGAATGACAAAATATTGGTACATATTTACTAATAACGGCTTGTTATTATTTGTGTTCTCCTAGAGGCACGCTATTTAGAAGAAGATTGGATGGATGGTATGTCCTCGTTAATGAAAGGCACAGCGATACTGACGATAGGTATGTTTTTATCGAAAGTGCTAGGTTTAATTTACATTTTTCCGTTTTATGCAATTGTAGGTAAGGAAAATATTGCGCTTTATCAATATGCTTACATTCCATATTCGATCATGTTGTCGGTTGCTATATCGGGAGCACCGATAGCGGTTTCGAAATTTGTTTCAAAATATAATGCGATTGGTGATTATCAGTCAGGTCGAAAATTGATGAAGTCAGGCTTACTCTTCATGATACTTACCGGGTTTGCAGCATTTTTGGCGCTGTATTTCTTGGCAACACCTATTGGACATATGGTCATTAAAGATGAGGAACAAGTATTTACAGTAGAGCAAATAGCCTCTGTTATTCGTTGGGTTAGTTTTGCCTTACTAGTCGTACCATTTATGAGTTTATGGCGTGGTTTCTTCCAAGGCTATGGGAAAATGGAGCCGACTGCCATATCACAATTAATAGAGCAGATTGTGCGTATTATTGTGTTATTAGGTGGTTCATACCTAGTAGTTGTCGTCTTTAAAGGCACTGCGCAAACAGCTGTTTCTTTTGCTGTATTCGCAGCATTCATTGGGGCAATTGGTGGCTTGTTTGTACTTTATTATTACTGGAAAAAATACCGTCCAGAGTTTAATTTGCTAAGAGATCAAAGTGTGACATCTACACAGCTTCCGACTTCTGATATTTATAGAGAGGTTATTAAATACTCAATTCCAATGGTATTTGTTGGCGTAGCGAATCCATTGTTTCAACTTGTGGATATGCTGACATTTAACGGGGCAATGGCTTCGGTTGGTTTGTCAAAAGTGACAGATGAGTACTTATCAATGATTAACTTTACAACACATAAAGTTGTCATTATTCCTGTTATGCTTGCAACAGGCTTCTCTATGGCACTTGTGCCGGTCATTACGAAATACTATACGCAAAAAGAGTTTGTATCACTTCGACATGCGATGGACAAAACGTATCAAGTGTTAGTGTTCATTACATTACCTGCAGTTGTAGGTATTTCTATATTAGCGTATGAAATTTATTTCATTTTGTTTGAAGAAAGTGCAATGGGGGCTTCGATTTTAGCGCATTATGCACCTGTAGCTATATTATTTGCGTTGTTCCAAGTGACTGCGGCTTTACTACAAGGAATCGACTATCAAAAGTGGATTGTCTTTAGTTTATTAACAGGTATATTAGTGAAATTAGCGATAAATATTCCGCTTATTCGTGTAATGGAGGCGGATGGTGCTATTTTATCGACAGCTATTGGTTATGGTGTTTCTATTATTATTAATATGCTTGTGTTGAAAAAGGCATTAAATTATCGTTCAATTATGGTTGTGCGTCGTATATTATTGATTTCGATTTTAACGATTATTATGGCAAGTTCAGTGTATTTAACACAACAAGGGTTACTTGCGATGATGGGTCCTGTCGAAGGGAAGTACTCGGCATTAATGATTGCGAGTGTTTGTACATTTGTCGGTATAGCTGTTTATGGCTTACTTTCATTACGTATTGGCTTAGCACAAAAATTGCTTGGCGAGCGATTAACAAGAATTACTTCAAAGTTCGGTTTTAAATAGGAGGAACTATGCGTTTAGATAAATTATTAGCAAATATGGGCTACGGCTCACGAAAAGAAGTAAAACAGCTGCTAAAGCAAAAGGCAGTTACCGTTGATGGCACATCTGTAAAGGATGCGGCTATGCATGTCGATCCTGATGCGCAAAATGTTTCCGTATTGGGTGAGCGTATTATTTATACAGAATTTATTTACTTAATGATGAACAAACCACCTGGTGTTATTTCAGCAACTGAGGATAAGCGAGATGCTACGGTAGTTGAATTATTGGAACCGCTGCATCAACATTTTGAGCCGTTTCCAGTAGGTCGATTAGATAAAGATACAGAAGGTCTGCTGCTATTGACGAATGATGGGAACTTAACTCATAATTTATTGTCACCAAAAAAGCATGTGCCAAAAGTGTATTACGCTCAGATTGACGGTGTTGTAACACAAGCGGATATTGAAGCATTTGCTCAAGGTGTTGAGCTTGATGATGGCTATGTAACGAAGCCTGGTGAGCTTGTCATATTGAAGTCGGATGAACAATCTGAAATCGAATTAATGATTCAAGAAGGGAAATTTCATCAAGTGAAGCGCATGTTTGAGGCGGTAGGCAAACGTGTGACGTATTTAAAGCGCCTTTCTATGGGCAGCTTGAAGCTTGATGACAGTCTTGACCTTGGAGAATATCGTGAATTAACAGCAGAGGAATTAGAGGCATTACGTAATCCAAGTGTTTAAATAATTTTTATAAAAGCTGTCTTCTAAGTCATATGTGACGAGGAGACAGCTTTTTTATAAATAGTAGAAAGTGATTACTTGAGGTATAAAATTTAGTGAAATTACAAGTAAGAAGAAATAACTAATATTGTTATCATGTACTGGATATAGTAAAATAATTTTGAGGGTAGAAATAGAGTGATAATTAAAATAGATTTCAAGTTAGGAAGTTTTTGATGAACAATCTTCGTGTGAAAATATTATTATCATTAACAATCTTTGCTTTAATACTTGTGATCGTAGTGTCGTATGTTAATAGGCAACTTTTAGTGTCAAATACTCGAGCACAAGCTGAAGAGGATATGCATTTAATTGAAAATCATATTGTCGATGATATGAAAAAGGTAGATAAAGCGCACTATTATTTTGATACATCTGTCTCTGATGAAATGCAAACGCAACTTGATTCACTTGTAGAATTATACAAACAAAATCCGAATGTTTATAGTTGGGATATTGAACGTATGAAAAAAGAACATGGCATGGATATATACATATTGGATAGAACAAATACCGTTATACATACAACTTTTAAGGCTGATTTAGGCTGGAGTTTTTCCGAATGTTGTGGAAAGTTTTCAGCATTATTAGATGAGCGCCGACAATCGGGCAAATTTTACACGGATGGATTAGATGTGTCAACGACGACAGGTGAAATGAGGAAATTTAGTTATCTAGCATCACCAGATAACAATTATTTATTTGAAGTGAGCATTAAAGTGGATGATGTGCCAGTTTATAAAGCGTTTAACTTTAATGATACTGCAGTAAACTTAGTTGACAAATATGATGATTTACATGAATTAAAAGTCATGAATACTGGCGGTGTCTTTTTAAATAGTATTTCGAAATCGAAACTTACTATAGCTGGAGAATCGCTACAATTTCAAAAAGCTTTTGAACAGGCAAGAAAAACGATGAAGCCTGTGGAATATCAAAATGAACTTGGTAGTAGATATATAGAGACAGTTCGATTTATTCCGTATGAAGCAGAAAATATCCGTGGAGAATCTACTAAAAAAGTTATTTATGTAAAATATGGAAACAATACTGAATTAGCATTATTGAAAGAAAATACAAAACAATTTTGGTTTTTACTTATACTTGCTTTAATTATTACGGTCCTTACACTTTTTGTAATTATTAGAATTTTGACGAAAACAATTACGTTAGCAACATATGATACTTTAACGGGTGTGTATAATCGAGCAACATATGTCAATAAGATGGAAGAGTTAATACAAAAGAGGAAAAGTAATCGACCAGGTTTATTACTTGTTGATTTGGATAATTTTAAGCAAGTAAATGATCAGTTTGGTCATACTAAAGGGGATTTTGTATTAATTGAGGCGGCGAAAGTTTTTGAAGATGTCGTGAAAAAGGATGGTTTTGTAGCAAGATTTGGTGGAGATGAATTTGCCATTGTTGTACAAGATGCCACACCGGAAAAACTACGAGAAATTGGTCATAATATTTTAGAGCAATTTAGTCATTATAAGAACGAAAATTTAGGAAAAGATGAATGGGAAGTATTGTCTGTTAGTATAGGTGGCGCTCTTTATGATGAACAAGATGAGATGGAAGTAGAATTGTTTGTCAGAGCGGACCAAGCATTGTATCGAGCAAAAAACAATGGGAAAAATCAATATGCGATGTGAAAATGAGAAACACCTACCAAAAAGGATGCTTTGGTAGGTGTTTTGTCTTCAATTATGCAAGCTGAAAACTTTTTTCGAATCCTATGTAAAGATAAAAAAAGAATGCCCCCGACGAAAGGTCATTCTTTTTTTCATGCAAAAATACTCGGCGCATTATCGCGTATTATCTAAGATGTCATTTTAACTTTTTTACTCGTCGTGGTCCAACTGCCTCGACTTGGGCTTACGACCAAATCGTTGAAGGCTAACACATTCAAATCTCTTTGAACGGTGCGAGGAGTGATGCTAAACTCTTCGACTAAATCCTGTGTAGTTACTGTTCCTTTGTCTAAAATAAACATGTACACATCTTTAATACGATTAAGCATACGATCAGTAGTAGGTTTCATAAAAATAAACCACTCCTTCATCTTAATTCTCTTGGCAAAGACTAGCGGACGACATTTTGTGCGGAGTGCACTAGGCTGATAAATTTCCTGCCTTAGACATCCCCTTTACTGATTTGTTTATCAGATTATTAACTGATACTTATATTATATAGAAAAAAAAGAAATTTTTCTAGTGGATAAGCAATAAATTTACAATATACTTGAGAAATTAACACTGCATTTTGTATAGTAGTTAAAAAGAGACGCAATATATAGTGTTTGTTAGATTTTTATCGAAAAAAGTAAAATGGTGTTATTACGGAGGGGAAATAATGGATTGGTTACAAGCAGCGAAGGCTAGACAGGATGAACTCGTGCAGGAATTGCAAGAACTTGTGCAAATTGATAGTGTACTTGATGACAGTACAGTAACGAATGAAATCCCTTTTGGTCATGGACCTCTAGAAGCGTTAAAGTGGCTACTAGCAAAAGGGCAGCAGCAAGGGTTAATGACGAAAAATATTGATAACTATGCTGGTCATATTGAAATGGGAGAAGGCGAACAGCTACTTGGCATTCTTTGTCATGTCGATGTTGTACCAGCGGGCGATGAAACGAACTGGACGAACCCACCATTTAGTGGAACGATTGTTGATGGTAAATTATTTGCACGTGGAGCTATTGATGACAAAGGTCCAACAATGGCTGCTTGGATGGCTATGAAGCTTGTAAAAGATGCTGGTATACCATTAAACAAACGAGTGCGTATGATTATTGGTACGGATGAAGAAACAGGATTCCGCTGTGTCGACCATTATTTTAAAAAGGAAGAAATGCCGACAATTGGTTTTGCACCAGATGCTGATTTTCCATTAATTAATGCGGAAAAAGGAATTGCTACTATTGTAATGACACAAAATAAGGTTTTTAATATTTCTTCGGAGCAGCTGCTAAACTTTCATGCAGGAAAAAGATCTAATATGGTGCCAGACAATGCAGAAGCAACTGTTCAAAATGTGTCTGAACAATTTAAGCAGAACTATAAATTATTTTTATGCGAAAATCAGCTAGAAGGCTCTTTATTAATAGAGGGCTCTCGCTATATAATAACTGTTAAAGGTAAATCGGCGCATGCAATGGAGCCTGAAAAGGGTGTCAATGCCGCTATTTATCTGGCCGCATTTTTGCAGCAGGAACTAACGACAGAGGCGAGTAAGCAATTTGTCGACTTTTTAGCCGATGTATTTCATAATAATCACTATGGTAGTGCTATTAAGTTGCAATTCGAAGATGAGATGTCCGGTAAAACGACATTGAATCCTGGTATTGTAACATATTCAGCGGAAGCTGGTGGTAGTATAGTTATTAGTATGCGCTATGCTGTAACGTATCCATTTGAGGAGAAAATAACAGCAGCTCAAGCGATTGTGGCTAAAAAGGGATTTTCTTTAGATATTCAAGAGGATTCTAAGCCGCATTATGTGGGTAAGGACGATGAGTTAATTCAGACTCTAGAAGGAGTTTATCGTCGTGCGACTGGGGATACGAAAACGCCGTTACTATCAACTGGTGGCGGGACGTATGCACGTGTCATGAAAAAGGGTGTTGCCTTTGGTATGTTGTTCCCAGGTGAGCCAGATGTTGCTCACCGTGCCGATGAGTTTGTTGTTATTGAAAATTTAGTGAGAGCTGCCGCAATTTATGCAGAGGCAATTGTAGAACTTGCAAGTAAAAAATAAATTATAAATAGAAGAGGATGAAGAAAAAAATGGCTTTTACATTGTGGAATGATCAAATCGTAGAAGAAGGTTCAATTGCAATATCATCAGAAGACCGTGGCTACCAATTTGGCGATGGTATTTATGAGGTAGTGAAAGTATATAATGGGCAAATGTTCACAGCGAAAGAACATATCGATCGTTTTTATGCGAGTGCCGATAAAATTCGTCTAGTTGTGCCTTATACAAAAGACGTATTACACAAATTATTACATGACTTAATCGAAGCAAATAATTTAGATAATGGGCATGTTTACTTCCAAATCACACGTGGTACTACACCTCGTAATCACATTTTTCCGAGTGCCGACGTACCTGCTGTATTAACAGGCAATGTTAAAGTGGGGGAACGTTCAATCGAAAACTTCCAAAATGGTGTGAAAGCTACATTTGTTGAAGATATTCGTTGGTTACGTTGTGACATTAAATCACTAAACTTACTTGGTGCGGTACTTGCAAAACAAGAAGCGGCTGAAAAAGGTTGCTATGAGGCTATTTTACATCGTGGTGAAACAGTAACGGAATGTTCATCTGCAAACGTATATGGCATTAAAGATGGTAAACTACACACACACCCTGTGAATAACTTCATCCTAAATGGTATTACACGTCAAGTTATTTTAAAATGTGCTGCTGAAATCGGCTTACCAGTTGTTGAAGAAGCAATGACAAAAGCTGAATTATTAGCAATGGATGAAATCATCGTTTCTTCTGTTTCTTCTGAAGTAACGCCAGTAATCGATGTAGATGGCCAAGCTATTGGTGAAGGTACTGTTGGTGAATGGACACGCAAATTGCAAAAAGCTTTCGAAGCAAAACTGCCAATCTCAGTACAAGCATAAATTTAATAACAATACTAAAACTGCCTTCTGTATTTTGGGAAGGCAGCTTTTTTTAATGATAAGTATAAGTTTTTTTACAAGTGTCCTCACGACCCAGTGACTTTCCGCTCGTGCTGTTCTCGCAGAAGTCGCTGCCTGGAACGAAGAGTCACTATAATAAATAGAAGAGCTAATAAAAATTGAACAATCACTTGTGAAGTGTGAGTTTTATAGTTGTAGGAAAAAATATTTGGTCATCATCACAAGTAGGACAAATTACTAAGTAAGGGATTGATTTTATAGTGCTGGTTGATTGGAGTGGAGGCTGTGCGACTCCTGGGGGATTAGCGTCTAGATGAGACCCTGGAGCGAGCCTGCGAGTGAAGCGGCTCATCAGACGCCCCCCGGAAAGCGTACAGCCGGAACGGAAATCAATCCCAGGTGATGCTTATGAGCCAAAATATCCGGTTTTATCTTATACGTGATAAAAGTATGATTATCAGGGAAATGGATGTTCTTCTATAGACACGTCATGTAAAATAAAGAATAGAGTGACAGGATAGAACGAAAGAGCGTGTACTACAAGGGAAAAAGTAGATGCTATTTTGATAGGAGTGACAGCGAGTTGGCACAGTTAGTGAAAATACAAGATTATATATCACGCTATCAAATTGATTTGGCTAGATACCCAACACAATTTGTAAGATTGAAAAAAAATCAATGGGAACGCGTGAAAAGGCAGTGGGAACTTGGCGAAGAAATCGTTGAATGGGAACATGTTGCAGAAACAGAAGAAGTTAATGAAAAAGAACGCTTTTCATTTATCAAAAAAATGTTTTCAGGGCGGCAAAAGGAAGATGTTGAAGCGGAAGAAAGTGACATAGAAAAAGTACATATTTCGAATGAGCTCATCGATGAAGAAGTTATTCCTGAGGAAGAGACGACGCTTTCATTTGAACCGAAAATTGTTTATGCCCCGCAATCAGTGTATGAATTAAAGCGGATGTTTTTAGATCAATTTTTTCATTTCCAGATGAAGTGGGCAAGTTCGACATTACGTGAGAAGTCGTATGTAGATCCTCGTTTTATGCGTGACTCGTTACTGAGAACGTTGCTACAAAGTTTACCGGACAATTATTTACTGTTCTACTATCCAATTTTAAAAGTGAAAAAAGCACCAGTTGAACTAGATGTCGTGTTAATGACGCCGACGGAATGTGTATGTATTACTGTGTTAGAAGCAGAAAATCATGCTGTATTCGTAGGCGGTGGTGAGCGTTTTTGGACAAAAAAGATTGGCACAAAGGATTCAAAAATTTTAAACCCAACGATTAATTTGAATCGTATGGAAGCTATTTTGAAGCAATTGTTTAAACAAGAGGGAATCGAAATGCCGATTCGAAAAGTAGTGTTATCAAGAACCGGATTTTTCGATTATCCGGGATCAGCTTACGGTACTCAGTATATTGATAATCGTAGTTATCTTGATTGGATGGAACAATTAAAACGAGCATCCTCGCCTATGAAACATATGCAAATTCGTGCGGCTCAAACGATTTTAAATAATGTTCAAACAACGTCCTTTAATCGGGATATTTGGCAAACAGAAACGCCTCCAGTAGAGGAATAGTATATGGATGTTCAGTTTGTCATACTGCTAGTGAATTATAGTAGGAAAGGCAATGGAGCGAGGAAATTAGATATTTCTTTGATAAGTAATTAAAGCGAATTAAATGTTTTTAGGCTATAATAATTATCAATCAATGAATATTTAAAAGAAATGAGGAAATAAAGTGAGATTAAGAAATAAGCCTTGGGCAGAGGAATTACTTACAAGTCATCCAGAGGTTGTTATCCCGAATCCTGAAGACTTTAAAGGGAACTGGCAAGCTGCTTTTGGAAATGACAACCCACTGCATATTGAGGTTGGTACAGGGAAAGGTCAATTTGTAACAGGAATGGCGTTACAAAACCCAGATGTAAATTATATTGGTATTGAATTGTATGACAGTGTGATTGTTTGTGCTTTAGAAAATATACTAGAGGCTAAATCTCCAGCGAATTTACGATTATTAAAAGTAAATGGCGCAGATTTATATAAATATTTCGAGAAAAATGATGTAGACCGTGTGTACCTGAATTTCTCAGATCCTTGGCCGAAAATTCGCCATGCAAAGCGACGTTTAACGCACGAAGGATTTTTGAAGTTATATGAGTCGGTTTTAGTGGATAATGGGGAAATCCATTTTAAAACGGATAACCGCGGCCTTTTTGAGTATTCTCTTATCAGTATGTCTGAATACGGTATGTTACTTAAGTATGTATCACTCGACCTACATGCGAATATGCCGGAAGATAATATTATGACAGAGTACGAGCAGAAGTTTTCTGCAAAGGGGCAGCCCATTTATCGACTAGAATCGCAGTTCAAAAAATAGATTCTTAGGGGGAGAAAGTATGGATCAATTACAATTTCACAACATGTCACTGACATGGCTAAACGGGGGTGTCACTTGCCTTGACGGCGGTGCAATGTTTGGGGTCGTACCAAAGCCACTTTGGTCACGAAAATATCCAGTAAATGAAAACAATCAAATTGAATTACCAACAGAGCCGATATTAATTCAGTTGGAAGGTAAAAACTACCTAGTTGATACGGGTGTTGGCTTCAATAAATTAAATGAAAAACAGCTGCGTAACTACGGTGTAACAGAGGAATCGACGCTAGCCACGAGCCTAGAAGAACTTGGCTTAACGGTGGCTGATATTGATTATGTTTTAATGACACATTTACATTTCGACCATGCGGGTGGTTTGACGCAGTGGCAAGATGATGTACTTATACCAACATTCCCAAATGCCAAAATTTACGTATCAAAAATTGAGTGGAATGAAATGCGTCAACCAAATATCCGCTCAAAAAATACGTATTGGAAAGATAACTGGGAGCCTGTGCAGCATTTAGTCGAAACATTTGAAGGTACACTAGAAGTTGCACCTGGTATTGAAATGATTCATACAGGCGGCCATAGTGATGGACATGCCATCATTAAGCTAACGCAAAATGATGATGTACTGCTACATATGGCAGACATTATGCCAACACATGCCCATCAAAATCCATTATGGGTGCTCGCATATGACGACTATCCAATGACAAGTGTATTTGCGAAAGAGCGTATTATGAAAGAAGCATTAGCAAATGGCTATGGCTTTATTTTCTACCATGATGCCTATTACCGCATGATTAAATGGGATGCGACAGGTAAAGAAGTAGTCGCTAAGTTAGAGCGTAGCCGACAAGCGGTTATTACATTTTAAGAGAAAAACGTGTGAGCGAATAGAGCTTACACGTTTTTTTGTGAGTATGGAAATACAATTGTCCTGATAGAACTCGAAACCACAGATATTCTCGAATAAACTATACTGTTTTTTGATATACAGGTAAAAACCCGCGTAGATTCCTGTGGAAAACGCAGCAGATTTTTTACCATATAGAAAGCAAGGTGTTGTGCATGAAGAGACTTATTGGACAGCCACTCCATAACTCAAAAATACATTTATACTTCGGTTAATTCCACAACAACCCCAGAACGAGCGTCGGCGGCAAATTCAAATGTTTGCATTTCACCTTCGGACATACGAGAAATGCCCCCGCGATAAACAGGAATTGTCGTAAATCCATTTGTGAAGTTTTCTGTTTTCATAAAAATCCAAGAACCGTCGATTGGTGCATCTTTTTTAAAATCCTTTTTTATTGTTTCTAAAACTTGTCCTGCTGGTTTGAATGGAGAAACTTTTTCACTTGCTTCTTTAATAATCACTGCGGCTGCGAGGCCTGTTGCAACACCAATTAAAAAATCACGTAATTTCATGTTCATTTCCTCCTTTATCTATGAATCCATCTTATCATAGCTTAAATATTAGGTGCACGTTCATTCTTTAAGAAGCATGTATAATAGGTGGAGTAGTCAAAGAATTTCGACTTAAAAAAAGGTTATGATACAATGAAAGTAGCAGAGTATTTCGTGATTTGGGGGAGAGTAAATGAACGCTGAAACGATAAAATTGTTTAAAACATTAACTGAATTACCAGGTGCTCCTGGTAATGAACATGCAGTTCGTCAATTTATGCGACATGAGCTTGGAAAATACACAAATGAAATTATTCAAGATAATTTGGGGGGCATTTTTGGTGTTAAGCGAAGTGAGGTGACAGATGCACCGAAGATCTTAGTTGCTGGTCATATGGATGAAGTAGCATTCATGGTGACGTCGATCACTGAGAGTGGGATGATTCGATTCCAGACGCTAGGTGGTTGGTGGAACCAAGTGATGCTGGCGCAGCGGGTGAATGTCTATACGAAAAATGGGGAAATCCCAGGGGTGATTGCTTCAATTCCGCCACATTTACTAACAGATGCAGAGCGCTCAAAACCAATGGATATAAAAAATATGCTAATTGATGTTGGGGCTGACAATAAAGAAGATGCGATAGCAATGGGCGTGCGTCCTGGGCAATCGATACTACCTGTATGTCCATTTACACCAATGGCCAATCCGAAAAAGATTATGGCGAAAGCTTGGGATAACCGCTATGGTTGTGGTCTTGCAATTGAGTTGATGAAAGAAGTGAAGGATGAAAAATTAGCTTCACATTTATTTTCAGGAGCAAATGTAATGGAGGAAGTTGGACTTCGAGGGGCACAAGTATCTGCTAATATGATCCAGCCGGACTTATTTTTCGCTTTAGATGCATCACCAGCGAATGACACTTCAGGTGACAAAAACGAATTTGGTCAACTAGGAAAAGGGGCTCTACTGCGTATTTTCGACCGCACTATGATCACACATCGAGACATGCGTGAATTCATATTAGATACAGCTGAAACGAAGAAGATTCCATATCAATATTTTGTCTCACAAGGCGGTACAGATGCAGGACGTGTGCATACGTCAAATGATGGTATTCCAAGTGCGGTAATTGGTGTGTGTTCACGTTATATTCATACATCAGCATCTATTATTCATATCGATGATTACGCAGCGGCGAAAGCACTACTACTTGAACTTGTTAGAAATACGGACCGTTCAACGCTTGCATCTATTCGAGGAAATGTTTAAAAAGGGGCCTTTATGGCGTCTTTTTTCTTTACATAATTAAAAGCGAGGTTAGACAAATGGAAATTGCAATCGGAACAAACAACAAAGCGAAAATTGGTGCAGTGGAGGCCATTGTAAATGAACTATTTAATGATACAGTGTTTTCTTATCATCGTGTTTCTTCTGAAGTTGCAGAACAACCAAGAACAACTGAGGAAACACGCCTTGGTGCGATAAATCGGGCAAAGAATACAAGCGTGGCTTCTGGGGCCGAATTGTCCTTTGGTTTAGAAGGTGGCGTTTTGGAAATAGCGAATGATATGTACGTATGTAACTGGGGAGCGTTGGTACTGGCTGATGGGACAACTTTTACGGCAGCAGGTGCACAAATTGTTTTGCCAACGGAAGTTGCCGAGGAAATCCGTGCAGGGCAGGAGCTCGGTCCAGTGATGGACATATATACGCGACAGCACGATATACGCCAACATGCAGGAGCTGTTGGTATTTTCACAAATAGCTTAGTAGATAGAAAAACAATGTTCGAGCATATTGTAAAATTATTAATTGGACAATACTTATACGCATTAGAACGAATGTAAATCGAATGGCAAAGTCGGTGTGTTTGCAACTTCGTATAAAGTTTTTTACAATGGATAACAGTTATCATAGAAAGGAAGATTACAAATGTCTCGTATTTGGTTGCAGGGATTTACTTTGATGTTACTAATACTAGCGCTTACTGGTTGTAGTGCATCACCAGAAGAGCAAATAACAAATGGGATACAATTAACTGAAAAGGTATTTGCAGAAAAACCAGAATCACATACTGATAGTGTAGATGATGTGCAGTTATATTTGCCCTCAAAATTTGACATAACGGATCGTTCAGATAGCCATAATATTGTAATGGATAAAGGGAAGCAATCATTTATTTTGTTCATAAACAAAAATGAACAAATAGATAGTGAATTGTATTATGATCTATTAAAAAAAGACGATAAAAAAGAAATTATTGAAGAAAAAGTATATGACAAAAAAGGTATTTTTGGATTTTCAGCAGTCATTAAAACAGAAAAAGAAGATGAATATGAATTAATTGTTAGCTGTGGTGGCGTTAAAATGTCAACAATCTCTCCAGCGAAAAAGGTAGAAGATAACTTGCATGATATGACGAAAATTGTGCGGTCAGTAAAATTGGGGAAATAGTATATTGCAGCAATAGTAACGGTTCACTTTTAACGTGAGCCGTTTGTTTATGACACCGTTTTAGAAGGGAAAGTGACGACTGTGAAAACTATAAAATCGGAGCAATTGGTCGCTTTGCTTAAACAAAGACTTGCACATCAAAGCTTTGAATGGCAATTTGACAAAAAACAGGACAAACTACGCCTAGATCACAAAGGTTTAGGAAAAGGTATGGAGTTATCGTTATCGTCTATAATCGCAAAATATAATGAAAAACAAGAAGCAGCAATCGGTGAAATTGTTTATACGATTGAAGAAACTTTTACTGCTATGGAAGCAGAAAAACAGGAAGGATTCACTGCTTCTACAGCCATTTGCCCTGTTATTCGAGCTACATCCTTTCCTCAGTCTTCAAAGGAAGGGCATGCCTTTGTTTCGACGGAGCATACAGCGGAAACGAGAATTTTTTATGCACTAGATTTAGGAAAGACGTATCGTTTTATAGATGTGACGATGTTAGAAGCTTTGCAAATGACAGCAGACCAAATTCGAGAAGTGGCACGTTTTTCAGTGAAAAAATTGCCTACTACGATGAAGCAAGATGAAGTGGCTGGAAATATCTTTTATTTTATTAATGCAAATGATGGTTATGACGCGAGTCGTATTTTAAATGATAGCTTTTTAAATGAGATGGCGGCTAAAGTGGATGGCGATATGACAGTTTCTGTGCCACATCAGGATGTATTAATAGTTGGTGATATTCGCAACGAAACAGGTTATGATGTATTAGCGCAGATGACGATGCATTTCTTCACAGTAGGTACTGTGCCGATCACATCATTATCGTTTATATATGAAGACGGGGAACTTGAACCAATCTTTATCATGGCAAAAAACAGAGTGAAAAAGGAGCAAGATGAGCAATGATCGTATCATACAATAAGGAATATGTAGGAGATGTATTATTAGTCCAATTAGCAACAGAGGGTATTGTAAAAACTGTTGTAGAACGTGCTGGTGATATTGCTATTTTAAAAGAGGCACAAACTGGCGAAGTGAAAGCTTTCAATTTATTCAACGCTAGTAGCTATATGACAATTGAAGCGAATGGCAATGTTGAAGTGACACCAGAATTGGTGGAAGCACTCGAAGTAGCAATTGCTAAAAATGAAGCAGCTATTTCTTTAAGTGTAGACTTCACGCCAAAATTTGTTGTTGGTTATGTGGAAACGAAAGAAAAACATCCAAATGCGGATAAGCTAAACATCTGTACAGTTAATGTGGGTGAAGAAACATTGCAAATTGTTTGTGGAGCTCCCAATGTGGAAGCTGGTCAGAATGTCGTTGTAGCGAAAATTGGAGCTGTTATGCCTTCAGGTATGCTTATTAAAGAAGGAAACTTACGCGGTGTAGATTCATTCGGTATGCTTTGCTCGGCACGCGAGTTAGCTATTCCAAATGCACCATCTGAAAAAGGTATTTTAGTATTAGATGCGTCAACTAAAGTAGGTACGCCATTTGAAATTCCAACGCGATAATTCCTAAAGACATGATGAAATAACTATAAAAATCGTCTAGTGCTAACATTTGTTATCACTAGACGATTTTTGTTGTATAGGAACCTTTAAAATACAGGTTAATCTAGCGTTTTTATGGTATGCTTTTTGAAGTAGAGGATGTTGTTTAGCCGTAATTTATGTTGAAATTATGCTAACAAAACATTCTATAATTGATAAGTGTATAAGAAATGAGTGAATGGCATTGAGTTGGTTTAAAAAACAAATAAATAGATTATTCGATATAGATGAAAATGAAGAACTAGAAAAAGAGAGCAATGATTATTATAGTAATGAAAAGAATGATCAGCAATACGTAGATGATTTTACACTAGATGCATCGCAAAATGCTAAAGAAGGGCAGCGTACATTCCGATTCCCACTAATCGATGATGGGGGAGCTGAGTTCCCAACACAGGTGAATAATCATTTGTACGGAGAAACAACACATACTTTCGGCAACGATTATTATGACTCTACATATAGTAAAAATGTAGAAGAATTAGCATTACCGACACATTTAAAAAAACATTCGATGGATTCGAACGTATATGATGTTGAAATTTCCGGAATTCAAGAGTTATTAGCAAACCGTTCTAAACGTACAGGACGAACGACGATTACAAGAAGTCAGTCTGAGCCTGAAAAGCGATCAAAGGCTAGTACGGTTTTTCGAGATACATTAAATCGGGAGGAACCTAAAAAGGAGGTTCTTTCAATAAGTGAGAGTACACCGGTTTATAGAAAGCGTTTCGTGCCAACGGATGTACCTTCGCCAGTATATGGCTTTGCAAAACCGAGCCCTATTGAAAAGTTACTTGCGAAACGTAAAGATGA
>JAVWKG010000049.1:0-20934 GCA_036638655.1 Lysinibacillus sp.
TACAGCAACATGTAGAAAAACTCTATGACGGGCATATTCAGGACTTTGAACGTTTGATGAAAGAAACGTATCAAGAACAGTATTATCACACAGCATTTGAGGTACAAAAGGCTTTCAATGTCGGTTTCACGCTACAAGCGCTTGATGAGCGTCAGTTAACCAAAATCATTAGTAAGCCATGGACTGCTGATAATATGACGTTCAGTGCTAAGATATGGCGTGATAGAGGAATGTTGATTGATACGCTGCATAAAGAACTCATTCAGTCGGTTGCACGTGGTCAAGCACCAGATAAAATCATTTCAACTATCTCTAAAAAAATGAATACATCTCGCTCAAATGCTGCTCGGTTAGTGTACACCGAGGCGGCATTTTTTAGTGCATCCGCAGCAAAAGACGCTTACACGGAATTAGATGTCGAGAAATATGAAGTTATTGCTACTTTGGACCATAAAACAAGTGCAATTTGCAGATCGATGGATGGTAAAGTTTTTAAACAAACGGATTTTGAACCAGGTATTACAGCGAATCCGTTTCACCCAAGATGTCGTTCAACCACAGCTCCGTATTTTGATGATGATTATGGCACGCGAATCGCAAGAGACCTTGACGGGCAATCGTATTATGTACCAAGTAATATGAAGTACGATGAATGGTACAAAACACAGGTAGAAAAACATGGTGAAGAAAAAATCGTTATTACTAAAAAGAAAGAAAAAAATAAAAATAGCGACAAACTTCAATTCGATAAAATGAAAGAAACAATTGGCAAGCAAGGCCCTAATTCTTTGGATGCTTTCCAAAACTTGAAGTATAATAATAACAAGGAATGGAGCTTACTAAACGATTATAAAAAATCCCGAGAGAAAAATATGATTTCTCCTTATACTTCATTTGATGATTACGTTTTATATAAGAACAGAATCGATAACGAATTGTTAGGTATTACAACTTCTGATGGGACGATTATTAAAGCTCAGTCTAAACATTTTATTGAACGTGTATTTGGCACAAATGAAGATCCGCATTCAAAACGAGCAAGAGATGGCGTATCACTGGAAGAGATTAAACAAACCTTGTTAAATGGTAAGATTAAGAAAAATAATCGAACCGTCAACAGCAAAAAGTATGTTGGTGAAACTTGTGAGGTGAGTGTAAATCCTGAAACAGGTAACTTAATTCAAGTAAATCCTATATCATCTAGGAGGGGACAAAGTGAAACTTAAAAAAGAGGATTATGATTTTCTAGCAGAGCATGTACCTGAAATAGAGGAATATGCAGAAAGTAAAACAATAGAAGGTCGCTTTGTTCATTTTGAATTAAGCGATGATAACTTCCGCAATATCCAATCTGATATGAACGATAGTATCGTAGCTTACGGTATGGATCAGCAAGACACTGTTAATGACATAGGTAAGAAGCTTTATCAAATTTATGATTTATTACCTTATTTGGACGAGGAAGATTTAGAATACTTTAAAGAATAGAGCACTGAACCGGTTATTTATGGTTGAGTGCTTTTATTATGCTTAAATTCCGTCTTTTTCGAGCTTTCAGACGTTAAAGAATAAGCTTCTCAACCTATCCGTGCCGTTGCACGTAAAACGCGAAATAGGAGGCTATATAAAATGAAAAAAGAAGATTTAATTGCTCTAGGGTTAACTGAGGAGCAGGCAGATAAAGTAATTGCTGGGTACGGTCAAATGGTACCGAAATCACGCCTTGATGAGAAAATTAATGAACTCAAAACGGCGAATGACACCATTACAGAACGTGACACTCAGTTAGAAGGTTTAAAGAAAATCGATGCTGCAGGACTTCAAACGAAGATCACTGAACTACAACAGGAAAATGATCAGGCGAAATTAAATCATGCCAAACAGCTAAAAGATGAGCGTTTAAATACTGCTTTAAAATTAGATCTTACAGGTAAAGTGCATGATGTTGATTTAGTTGTAAGTCTTATTGACAAAGAGCAAATTGAGCTCGATGAAAAAGGAAATATCACAAAGGGACTGGATGAGCAACGTAAATCGTTGCAAGAATCAAAGTCCTTTTTGTTTGTTCCTGAAAAAGAAGAAAAGAAGCTTGAAATTAAAGGTTGGAATCCTGCTGGTGGTGACAATGGCGCAGGTGGCGAATTGGATGCTGGGAGTGCATTTGCTAAACAATTCAATGAAAAAGGTGCTGTCGGGTCCGATGCACCGAATCCTTGGGAATAAAAATTAATTAGAAGGAGGGCATACACATGCCATATGTAAAAGGTATAACAAATTACAACCGTATTAACTTTTTAGCATCTTCAAAGGTGCAATCATTCACGACTACTGTTAGTGATGTTGGTGTTGATATCGATGCTAACGGAAAGAAAATTGTGCGAGCAGGATCAATTCTGCCGGCTAACGATGCAACAGCAAAAGGTATTTTGTACAACGATGTGGATGTAACACATGGTCCACAACCAGGCGCATTAATTGTAGAGGCGTACATCTTAGAAGAACGCCTACACACAGTGCCAACAACAGATGCTAAAACAGCATTAACAGAAATTAAATTTCGATAATTGAATTGAAAGGTGGAAAATTATTATGCCAGATATTTTAGAGTTATTTGACCATAAAACAGTTCTTAGTTATTTAAAGGAGCGTAAAATCACGTCATTCTTGGGGGAAAAGCTTTTTCCAGAAGTGAAACATGACACGCTTGAATTTGAATATTTAGTAGGTGCAAGTAATCTTCCTGTTGCTGCTAAAATTCATGCGTTTGATACAGAGGCGGAAATTGGTTCTGTAGAGTTCGGTGAACAAGCGCTTGAGGCTGCTTACATTAAAAAGAAATACCAAATCAAAGAGAAGGACCTAATTGCATTACAATTCCCTCGTACACCACAAGAGCAGCAAGTGTTAATGGGACGTGTATTCAATTTAATTGACCGTGCAGTTGGTGATGTTCGTGCCGAAAAAGAAGTAATGCGTATGCAAGCATTAGCTAACGGTCAGTTGTCTCTAGCTATGGAAGGCGGCGGTACATTAACAGTTGATTATAAAGTGCCAAACGCACATAAAGAGGCGTTAACAGGCACGGCTTTATGGAACTTAGATACAGCGGATATTATCAGTGACATTACACGTTGGTCGGATGCATTAGATGAAAAGCCGACGCGCGCTTTAACGTCCACAAAAATTGCTGGTCAGATTTTACGTAACGCGAAAATCATCGGTTCTTTATTCGGTAAAGATAGCGGTCGTGTGGCTACATTAGCCGACTTAAACGCATTCATGCAGTCACATGGCTTACCTACTATTGCAACATACGATTCTAAATACCGTGTGCAAAATGCGAACGGAACTTATACAACAATGCGTTACTTCCCTGAAAACAAATTCGTTATGTTCGGCGATGCTCAATTAGGTGAAACGCTTAATGGACCAACACCCGAAGAAAGTCGTTTATTACGTCAAGGTAATGAAGAAGTGACTAATGTCGGTAATGTCATCGGTATGATCTTTGAAGAAGGTTTAGATCCAGTGTCAACATGGGCAAAAGCAGCATCTACTGCTATTCCATCATTCCCAGAAGCAAATAACGTATTCCAAGCACAGCCAATTGCATAAGGAGGGCTTACAGATGAAATTAGTTAAAGTCATTGATATTCCGGTACGTTATAAGAATCTAACGCATCCAAAAGACGCACAGTTCGAGATGGAAGAAGGTCACGTGAATGGAAAGTTGGTAGAAATTATCGGTGATGTTGCGGAAAAGCAAACGAATACACAGGATAGCCAGTTTGAAGGTATGTCCATCGATGAATTGAAAGCTTATGCTGAACAGCGTCAAATTGATATTGGTAAGGCTACGACGGAAAAAGGTATAATCGAAAAAATCGAAGAAGCTCAAAAAGCTGAATAGGGTGTGATTATATGCCTGAAAAGGTGAAAGAGCGTTTATTATCACTCGGAATTACACTTAGTAATGAACCATCAAGTACAGATGGATTTTTACTTTCTTTTGCAGTAAATAAAACTATCGACCATATCAAAAACCAAACAAATTTAGACGCAATTCCTCAAGGCTTAGAAAATGTTTCAATAGACATGGCCGTTGGGGAATTTTTGTTTGCTAAAAAATCTATGGGTTTGCTTGAAGTGAGCTCATTAGATTTTGAGGTAGTAGCAAAGCAGGTGCAAGATGGTGATACTAACACAGTTTTTGCAGTCAACGAAAATACCACTCCAGAAGGACGCTTTGAGGCGTTCATTCATTACCTGCAACATAATGAAATAGATTTTGTTCGTTATAGAGTGATGACATGGTAACGGCTCGGAGAAAGGCATTAGAAAGGCTGTGGCGTGGGAAGTGTACAGTTATTGCATGGCAAGAAGTTGAGGACCCAATCACTCATATTACTAAGCACGATGAAGTGGTACTTTACGAAGATTTAAAATGCAAGCTATCTCATAAAAATATTAGTACCACATCATCAACTGGCGCAGGTGCCATTGTGATCCAACAAATTAAACTGTCACTTGGCAACGAGTTTGAAATACCACCAGGTTGCAAAATTACCATCACACAGAATGGCAAGACTGCTGATTATGCTCGTAGCGGTGAGCCGGGGATTTTTATCGACCATCAAGAAATTGTTCTCGATATTTTCGAGGGGTGGGCTTGATGGCTAGAAGTGGTCGTGTTGATTTAAGGCAGTTGAAGGCTTTTGAAAGAAAGTTGGCTAAATTAGCAACTGCTGATTTCGAAAAGTTTTGTGAGGATTGTACGAAAGAGTTAGCTGCAAGATTGTTAGGGAAAGTAATTCGGCGCACTCCAGTTGGTAAGTATAAAGATGGTCGTGTCGGAGGGACTTTAATGCGTGGATGGACAATTGGACAAATCAAAAAGAGAGGTTCAATTTACGAAGTCGAAGTGATTAACAATACCGAGTATGCTCAATACGTGGAGTTCGGTCACCGTACTCGAAATCATCAAGGGTGGGTAAACGGTCGTTTTATGATGACGATTAGTGCTGATCAAGTTGACCAGCAAGCACCGGCGATACTGCAAAAAAAACTTATGAAGCTATTAAAGGAGGCTTTCAATGGAGATTAACGATATTATCGAAGCTATTTCCGTTAGGCTTCATGAAAGCTTTGGTAGTGGCTATAAAAAATATACAGATGACATACCGCAGGGGTTTAAAGCTCCTGCCTTTTTTATTCAATTTTTGAACTTAGAGCATATCAGGCAAATCGGTAACCGATGGAAAGTAACGACATTGTTCAATGTGCAGTATTTCCCCAATGGTGGTGCTTCTGATGCTGCTAATCACACTTTGAAGCTACAACAAACGTTGAAAGAAATAACGCTGTTAAACGGCTCGCTAATGCTTGGTACAGGTGCGAACAGCGAAATTGTTGATGGTGTAGCGCACAATTTTGTGCACTTTAATTTCTTCTTACAAGAAGTTGAGCAAAAGATTTTCATAGATTCACTAGAACAACATACAAGCACGAAAGGATGAATGTGGTGGCAAGCAATAAAGACATTATTCAAGAAAAAATAAATGTTACTGCTGCTGACGTTGCAAAAGCAATCGGTGCACCAACATTTACGAAATCACAAATTGTTAAAAGCGATAAGTATGCTACTTGTAGAGATGCGCTCAACGCGTTGCTAGACGATAGCAAGGAATACTCATTCACTGAAGTAAATGAAATTTTAAAGAAATTCGATGAAGGAGGTAAAAAATAGTGGCATTAGGTGGAGGAACATTTCTTACTCAAAATAAAGTTTTACCAGGTACCTATCACAATTTCATGAGTGCTCAACGCGCTTTCGTGAATCTAAGCAAACGAGGTTTTGTAGGTTTACCGATTGCGCTTGATTGGGGTACGGATGGAGAAGTATTTACAGTACATCAAGAAGATTTTGAAAGTAAAGCACTGAAAATTTTCGGATACGATTATAAACACAAAAGATTAAAAGGTATTCGAGATGTGTTTAAAAACGCGATTACAGTTTATTTTTACAAATTAGCTGTAGATGCTGTAGCAGCAACAAACACTTATGCAACAGCGAAGTACAAAGGTGTGCGAGGTAATGATTTAAAAATTGTTATTCAAACGAATGTTGATGAACCATTGAAATTCGATGTTCTAACATTACTAGAAAATGTACTTGTAGATGAACAGAAAGCCGTTACAACTGCAGCTGATTTAGTAGATAACGACTTTGTGACATTTAAAACAGATGCAACACTAGCTCTGACAGCTGGTATTTCATTAACAACTGGATCTAACGGAACAGCAATTACAGGTGGCACTTACCAAGAGGCACTAGATGCATTAGAATCATTCGGTTTTAACACGCTTGGTTGTTTATCATTAGATCCGACAATTAAATCATTGTTTACAGAATACACAAAACGCCTACGTGACGAGGTTGGTGCCAAGTTCCAATTAGTTGGCCATAAGTTAGGTGCAACAGATCACGAAGGTATTATCGATGTTCAAAACGATGCTATCAGTGATGATGAGGAAGTATTTGGTGCTGTTTACTGGGCAACAGGTGTACAAGCTGGCGTTGCTGTTAACAAATCTAATACCAACAAAACATATAACGGTGAGTACACACTAGATTTGTCTGAGACAAAAACACAAGTTCAACTATCTACACTGTTAAAATCCGGGAAGTACGTATTTCATCGTGTAGGAGATGAAATCAGGGTACTTGAAGATGTGAATACATTCACTTCATATTCGCCTGATAAAAACCAAGATTTCTCTATGAATCAGGTGATTCGTGTACTAGATCAAATCGCTATCGATACGGCACAACTATTTAATAATCAGTATTTAGGTAAGGTACCAAATGATGAATCTGGTCGTGTTTCGTTATGGAGTGATATTGTAGCGCATCGAAAAGAGTTGCAAGGGCTACGCGCTATACAAAACTTTGTAGCAGATAATGTAACAATTGCATTAGGTAATTCAAAAAAATCAGTTGTTGTAGATGAAGTGATTGAACCAACTGTTGCTATGTCACAACTTTATATTACTACTACTGTAGAGTAAGGAGGAAATTAAAATGGCAAACAACACAATGCATGCTCGTGACGCTATAAATGGCGCTCAAGGAGAGTGTTTTGTGACGATTGAAGGAAATCGTTACAATTTCGCTCAAGTAATCAATCTTCAAGCGGATATGGAAAAGGTTAAAACAGAAGTACCTATTTTAGGTCGTATGGCCAAAGGTAATAAAGCTGCTGGTGTGCAATACACAGGCAATGCTACATTCCATTTTAATACGTCTATTTTCCGCGAGCTTTTATATCGCTACAAAGAAACTGGTGAAGATATTTACTTCGATATTCAAACAACGAATGAGGATAAGTCTTCAACAGTAGGTCGACAAACAATTGTTTTGATTGACTGTAACCTTGATGGTGGTATTTTAGCGCTTTTAGACGCGGACGCAGAATACCTTGAAGACGAAATCGAATTCACGTTTGAGGATTGGGAAATGCCTGAACGGTTTGGAATACTTGATGCAATGCTTTAATCTAAAGAGCTCACATTATGAGCTCTTTTTATAATTCAAAAAACGAAAAGGACAAGGTGATTGAATATGAGTAATTTCTCAGCATTTTTAGCGCAAAACGCATTAACATCAGAAAACGAAAAAGTGGTTGTATCGAAACGATTTGTTGAACCAGTAATTGATGATGAAACGGGAAAACAAAAGGTTGTTGGTGGGAAACCATTGGCTAAGCCTGTGGAATGGGAAGTCAAATCTCTGACAAGTGACGAAGATGACGCTTTACGCAAGCAACACACAAAACGTAAACCTGTACCTGGCAAGAAACATTTAATGCAACCAGAATTAGATTACACAGCGTATTTAGCGACGTTAGCTGTCACTTGTACTGTTTTCCCGAACCTACACGATGCGGAGTTACAAAATTCGTATAAAGTAATGGGGGCAGAGGCAGTATTGAAAAAGATGTTGTTACCAGGTGAGTTTGATGAGTACTTAGCGACAATTCAAAAAATCAATGGCTTCGATGTCGGTATGGATGAATTAGTAGAAGAAGCAAAAAACTAATCGAGGACGGTGACTATGAGGCGAATGTAGCTTATTATTGCTTACATAAGTTTCATAAGTGGCCGTCAGAATTTGATGATCTACCTAGAAATGAAAAGGCTCTAGTTGTAGCTTCCGTGCAAATCAAACAAGCGGCTGATGCAAAGGCTGAGAAGGAAGGCAAGCGTGGTGGTAAGGGGAAGCGCAAGAAACGTTAAGTGGGGTGGATAAAGGGTGGGATGGTGTTAATGTATTAGTAACGGAATAGGGTTGTAGAAAACTATAGACTTGTTTACTGGTGCAGGTGGTTTGAGAGTAGCTAAGATTTTCAGGAGGAAACTAGTCCATCTTTACCATAATCCAAAATTGGATTATGTTGAGAACAAATCAATGGGACTAATTTAGGTAGTATTAAATAAATTCTAATATAAAGATATTGACAAGCAGATTTGTTATGCGGTAGGATACTGATAAATAAATTCTCGGATTCTTCTGAGTTTACTATTATCAATAATTGCATAACATAAGCATGAGGAAAACCCTCTTTGCTAATGTTTTCGTTGGAAGCACCACGAAAACGTCTGATTGTAAAAATCAACGTTTTTGTGGTGTTCTTTTTTGTTAGAAAAAAGTCTCTTAGTTTGGAAAGGCTGAATCGTTTTGTTTGATTTCCACCGTTTGTAGGGAGTACCAAATTTCGTGCACCCTCTGAATCGCAATGTTCAGATATAGCTTTATAAAGCCTTGCATATTCCAAGGGGCCTAGCAACTTCGTTAGAGCAGAAAAATTCTTATCGTTAATTGATTATTTTCTGAATTTATTGGAGGAGATATTTTGATCGAGTAGTTCATTTGATAGTTCAGACATTCTATTGTTAAATTTCGAATGAAATTTAATTATTTCAGTTGGATTTGAAAAGTCATAAGTTTCAAATAGATTATCACCAAAAACCCCCATATCAAACCAATTTAAGGAGCTAATAAATTCGTTTATTATAACTAGTTTTTCGAGGGTATTATCAGAAATTTGTCTATTAATCAATAAGTATAGTGCGTCAATTGCATCCACAATTTCACGTCTATATTCTTTGGGAATTATTTTTAGTTTTGAAGAAAGGTCTCCAACGTCTTCAAAGAAAACATGCTCATCGTACGTTCTTATATTTGTTCTAGCAAGTAACCAGTCAATAGATACATCAAAGTAATCAGCTAATTTTTCTAGTGTATCAAAATCAGGTTGCCTTTCATCACGTTCATATTTTCCAAGTGCTGAATAAGAGATTCCGGTTTGTTTTTCCAATTCACGTAAAGTTAGATTTTTTTCTTTTCTTAATAGGCGTAATCGCTTTCCGAATTCCATATAATCGCCTCCTATAAAGATAATATCAATAATTGTTCCCATTGTGGACAAAAAAATGTTGACAAAGGACAAAATGGGATATATATTTAATTTGTGGACGAAATGGCACAAAAAAGGAGGTGATTTTATGATAGGAACTACGAAAGTAGATTTACAAAAGATAACTCTAGAAAGAGCAAATCAAGGGTTGAGCGCGTATGAGTTATCACTGAAAGCTGGTCTTAGCAAAAATGTAGTCTCTAACATGGAACGTGGATACGTAGTTCCACGATTACACACGATAGGGAAAATTGTTAATGCTCTCGGCAAAAAATTGGAGGATTTTATTGAAAATTAAAAGGAGAGATAAATATGAATCAATTACAAGTAATATCATTTGAAGGTCAGTTGGTAACAGAAAGTCGTCAAGTTGCAGAAATGACAGGGAAAAATCATGCGCATTTAATGAGGGATATACAAGGTTATGTGGGAATTCTAGGTAAATCCAATTTTGGATTGGCTGATTTTTTCATAGAACATGATTATAAAGATGCTCAAGGAAAATCAAGACCTTGTTATCTCCTTACAAAAAAAGGTTGTGAAATGGTTGGTAACAAAATGACTGGGGAAAAAGGTATTTTGTTTACCGCGACATATGTTTCACGATTTAACGAGATGGAACAACAACAGAATCACCCTAAACCACTTTCAGAAAAAGAACAACTCAAAGCTTCTATGAGATTATCACTTGAAACATCAGAAGAAGTTGAGGTTTTAAAAGTAGAAGTTCATGAATTAAAAGAAAAAGTAGATAATCAAATCACACTTGACCACGGTGAACAACGTAGGTTGCAAAAGTTAATTGGCTCTAAAGTATTTAAGCATGCAACGTCAGATGAACATAAACGTTTATTGTATCCAGAATTGCATCGTGAAATTAAAGATCGTTTTGGTGTGACGAGTTACAAAGATGTAAAACGTCATGAGTTTCAAGTGTGTATCAGATATGTAGAATCATGGGTTCCGAAAGTAGTGAGAGCTTGATGGTTGCTTTAGGGAATGAACAAAATAAACACACATTATATGGTGTTGCACTTCGTCGCACATTAGAAAAAGCAATAGAACAAATCGATCATGGTGATAAAAAAGCAATAAATAAAAATATAGAGAAGATTATTTGGTACGGGGTTAAGGACATCATCACTTCACCTAAATACGATGATTATGAATTGAATATTAGTTATTTCGAATCTATTAGTAACATCAAAGGTCTTATAGCAACTATGACGCTCAAACAATTTATGAATGTGTTCCCAATCAAGAAAGAATTTGATGGTCATAAGTGGGGTGTGAAAGATTATTTTTCCACTAAGGAATATATAAAAAGTACAGGGTTGAAGCCAGAGGATGTCATTGGTGAATACGCCTTGGAGTTAATTGCAGAATACTGGAATGATGATATATGGATGTTATTTGTTAAAAGTTTGACTACCATGAGTACGATAAGACGATACGAAGGGCATTTAAGTGTATTCGAGGAATTTATGGCAGCAGAAGGGGAAGACACACCTGAAACCTTCAAAGATGAAAAAGGGCAGGCTTATTATGTAAGTAACGGAAAACCACAGAAAATTAAAATGAATAGAAGAAATCATTTAAAGCTAATAAAATAAAACCACATCTCAAGTTGCAGCTTGAAATGCGGTACTAAATTTGAGTGACATCCACTCCATACAATCAAGTAAAGTATAACCCATTTAGGGTAACTTTAAAAGTGGATGTCCTCGATTTGAGGAGGAAATCACATGAAAATATTAGATGTTGCTGTAAGATGGAAATCTGAATTAGAAGATATGAGTTTAGCAGATTTATATTTCCTTAGAGATTATGGTACTTTTATGCAGAGTGAAAACAGATATGTTCGAAAAATGGGAAAGATGATTTTAGAGCGCATTGAATTAATCGAAAAAGTCGCGTAGTAGCATGTTAAACACTCTCATTTTGAGGGTGTTTTTCTATTGAAAGGGGTGGTAATTATGTAAACGGTATAGTGAAATCCCTCCAAGTTATGTATATTTATGTATAAGGGAGGGATTATATTGGCAAAAAACAAAGTAATTGCTGGTGAATACTTAAACTACAGTATTATGAGTACTTTTGGTCAAGTGCTTATTCAATTGGGATTTACGAAAAATTATCCACTTGATAAAACTACAGTGACGAGTTATGAACTAATTACCGAAGAGCACAGAAAAAGTGCGGTGAGTGGTGTTTCAAGAGGTTTAGTAGGTGGTGTATTATTAGGTCCAGTTGGTTTATTAGCTGGGCTGTCTGCTAAAAACAAAGGAACTCATACCATAGCTTTGGAGTTTATTGATGGTAAAAGAAGTTTAATTGAAATTGACGGAAAAATATATAAAGCTTTTATTCAAAAAATGTTTTAATCATGATTAGGTCCATTTTATCGAAATTCTCAAGAAGTAAGACGACGATAAAAAAAGAACCATATGAAGGTGTAACAGATTTTTATTATAATAGGGTTATTTCAGACTTAGAAGGCAGTAAATACTGCGAGGTATCTGAAGATGAAGAACATTTTATAAGGTACTTATTGTACAAACTACACTTGAACAAGGAAAAAGGTTATGTTCAATTAAAGAGGATGAGCAATAAGACAATAGACTTTCATTATAAAGGTTTCCCTGTAGGAAAGATTAAACTACACGGAAGAAGCACTTCTATGCAAATTTTGATTAATCTTTATGACCATCGGAATTTAAAAGACATTGCTTTAAATGAATATATTAACGAAATCGATTCATGGGTAAAGTACATCAAAAAAGTAAAACATTTATAAAAATTATCGAAGGACATGTCTATTTGACATGTTCTTTTTTATTCAAAGGATGTGAAAGAATGGCTACAATACGTACGTCTATACAAATCCAAGATCGATTAAGTCAACCTATGAGGGCAATGCACAATGCTGTATCAATGATGGTGAATCAAATGGAAGCGATGCACTCGGCTTCCGGCAATATGATGAATACATCTAGTATTGAATTAGCGCGAAGAGAGTTATCTAGAGCTGCTGAATCGATGAATAGAATTGAACAAGAAGTACAAGGAGCAGCAACTGCACAACAAAGGTTCACTAATAACATAAGGGATGGCACAAGTGCTTTAGGAGAATTACTAGGTAAAATACTTGCTGTTGTAGGAGCGTATCTTTCTTTAAGAAGTATACAAGATGTAGTTCGCTTATCTGATGAAATGTCTAATATTGATGCACGCCTAAATTTAGTAATTGAAAGTATGCCTAAAATAGACGATGTATCAGCTAATCTCAATATAAATACCAGTGGATTAACTGAAGTAGAGCAATTACAAAAACAGATTTTTGATGCTGCTCAGCGCTCTTTTGCACCGTATGCCCAAACAGCAAATCTAGTTGGTAAAATAGGTATGAATGCTAAAGATGCATTTAACAATACATCTGAGGTAGTGGTTTTTGCGGAGTTACTGAATAAACAATTCGGTATAGCTGGTACGAATGCAGAAGGTGTATCATCAGCAACTTTACAATTAACGCAAGCGCTTGGTTCTGGTGTACTTCGTGGCGAAGAATTGAATAGTGTATTCGAGGCGGCTCCGAATATTATCCATACAATTGCGGAATATTTAGATGAGCCTATTGGTCGTATAAGGGAAATGGCTGCAGATGGGAAATTGACAGCTGATGTTGTCAAAAATGCAATGTTTTCTGCAGCTGATGGTATAAACGAAAAATTCAACTCGATGCCACTAACTTTTCAGCAAATATGGACTGAATTTAAGAATAATGCACTCTGGGCATTTAAAGGTGTTTTACAACAAATTAATAACACTTTTAATAGTGATCGATTTGCTGCTTTTAGGGAGAGCGCCGGTCAATCTCTTAATACCGTAGCAACACTCGCTAGTCACGCTCTCAATATGATTGCATCTGTGGGTGCTTTTGTCTATGATAATTGGTCATTTATCGCGCCAGTTGTAGGAGGAGCTACAGGGGCTCTTGTAGCATATGGAGCTGCATTGGTAATAGCAAAGGCGGCAACAATGCTTGCTGTATTTTGGACAGGACTTCAAACGCTAGCGCTGGGCTTGTATACAGCAACGAGTTGGGCAAGTGTAACAGCAACCCTAGCAGCTACAGGAGCTGTTTGGGGACTGAATGCGGCGTTATATGCTAATCCTATTTTTTGGATAGTGATAGCAATAATACTACTCATTGGTGTACTTTATTTGGCTGTAGCTGCAGTTAATTATTTCGCTGGAACGTCTATTAGCGCAACAGGCATAATAGCTGGTGCATTTGCAACCGCAGGAGCATTCATAGCTAACGTTCTTATGGGGATTTTAGAAATAGCGTTTGGCGTAATTGAGGCGTTATGGAATAAATGGATAGCATTTGCGAATTTCTTCGGGAATGTACTCAATGATCCAGTAGCATCAATTATTCATTTGTTTGGAGATTTAGGCGATAATGTCCTTGGTGTAATAGAGAAAATTGCTAGTGCAATAGATTTTGTTTTTGGTTCAAATCTAGCAAACGCAGTAGCTGGTTGGCGAAGTGAATTAGCAGGTCTGGTGAATTGGGCAGCAGATGAATACGGAAACGGTCAGTATGAAGTTCTTTATGAAAAATTAGACATGGACAGTGTTATGTCTGATTTAGGTTTAAATCTAAATCGTTTTGAATATTCAAGTGCTTGGGACACTGGTTACAACTGGGGTGCTGACTTATTTAATGGCAGTAAAGATAATAGTAATCAAGGTCAAGATATGCAAAAGTTGATGGATGAAGCTATGAAAGGAGCGATGGGCGGCGGTGGTTTGGGTGACAAACTAGACAAAGCCAATCGAAACGGTGGAAGCACAGCCGGTAATACTGCAAAAATGGCTAAGACGATGGAGGGTGCTGGCGAGGATTTGAAATATATGCGTGATCTAGCGGAGCGAGAATTTATTAATAGATTCACTACTGCTAAAATCACAGTTGATATGACGAACCACAACACTATCGATAGTGAACTCGATCTGGACGGAATTGTAAATCACTTAGGTGAAAAATTAGAAGAAACTCTAGATTCAGTGGCGGCGGGGGTGTAACAGAATATGTATAATTTATTTCTAGACGGTTTGCAATTTCCTGTTGCGCCGTCTTCTTTAAATACGCGCATAAATAATATGAATAAAACGATAACCTTGATGGATTATGGTGAAGTAAACATGCTGAAAAGGACAGGGTTGACTGATTTTGAGTTTGAATTACTTTTGCCTAACTCGAAATATCCATTCGCAGTATATCCTAACGGCTTTCAATCAGCATCATTTTATCTCGAAAAGTTAGAAGCGTTAAAGTTTGCACGACAACCATTTCGTTTTATTGTGAATCGTATGAAGCCGAAAGGGAGCTTGTTATTCGATACAAATATTCTTGTGTCTTTAGAAGAATATGAAATTCAAGAAGATGCCGAAAATGGTTTTGATTGCATTGTGAGTATCAAATTAAAGCAATATCGCTCTTACGGCACAAAGAAAGTAGTTATCCAGTCTTCAATGAGCGACGATAAAAAGCAGGTTACAAAGCAACCGACACGTCCAACAGATGACAAGAAGACGCCGAAAACACACAAAGTGGTCAAAGGTGATACTTTGTGGGCCATTTGCAAAAGGTATTTAGGGAATGGCAACAAATACCCTGAAATCGCTAAATTAAACGGGATTAAGAACCCTCACCTGATCTATCCAGGGCAGGTGATTAAGCTTGGCTAAGAGTGAATTAATAATTCAATCGGGAAATCGCATTTTTGAATGCGCGGTTGAGGAAGGTATCACTTGGGAAACACATCGAAAGGGCTCTCCAGGCAAGCTTACTTTTAAGGTTGTTAAAGACGAAGCACTTGGATTTAACGAAGGCAATCCAGTTCGTTTCACTTACGAAGGTGCCAAAATTTTTTATGGATTTGTATTCACTAAAAAACGCAGCAACAATGACTTAATCGAAGTTACTGCCTACGATCAACTACGTTATTTCAAGCTTAAAGATACTTATGTTTATTCAAATAAAACTGCTACACAACTGTTGAAAATGATTATTGCTGATTTCAAGCTCAATTATGGTAGTGCAGATGATACGAAATACCGTATTCCTAGCGCTGTAATGGATAACAAAGAGATGTTTGAAATCATGCAGCATGCATTAAGTGAAACTTTAGCTAATGCCGGGGAAATGTATGTCTTATACGATGAATTTGGTGGTTTGGTACTTAACAACATCAAAGATATGCGGTTAGATTTACTGATTGATGAAACGACTGGTGAAGGTTTTGAGTACACGTCTAGTATCGATAATGAGACGTACAACAAAATTAAGCTTGTCCGTGAAAACAAAGAGACTGGTAAGCGAGAAGTATTTATTGCTCAGGATAGTGAAAATATGAATAATTGGGGAGTATTGCAGTATTTTGAATCGATTCAAGAAAACGTGAATGGCAAAATAAAAGCTAATGCTTTACTAAGTATGTATAATCGCAAATCTCGTAAATTGAGCGTGAAAGGTGCATTTGGTGATGTAAGAGTGCGTGGTGGGTCGAGTATCGCTATTCAATTGTATTTAGGTGATGTCGATGTCGCTAACTTTATGATCGTAGAAAATGTTAAACATACGTTTAATGAGAGTGAGCACAAAATGGATATACAGTTGATTGGCGGTGATTTTGTTGCGTGATATGAACTTTTTAGCAAGTATGATTAAAAAGGCTGCTGTTGAAGCAGTAAGTAATACGGATCCGATGAATGTTCGACACGGGACAGTGATTAGTACCAGTCCATTAAAAATACAAATTGACCAAAAATTGATATTAGGTATTGCTCAATTGAAGCTTACGAAGATAGCGAAGGATTACGATATTGAAATGAGTGTAAATGGTGGGGCTAAGCAAGTTTATACCGTTTACAATGCATTGAAAATGCATGATAAAGTAACTTTGCTAAAAGCGCAAGGAGGTCAACAATATCTCATCATCGATAAGGAGTGAAGCAAGTGATACCTGTAACTAATGATGATTTAATTGCAGACTTTGAAGAAGCCATTGAATTATCTAAAACTTACAAATTAAATACTGATAAAAATCGCATTGTTGGCTTTGTTGATAAACAAGAAGCTATGAAACAAGCGGTTTTTTTAATGACTTCAATCGAGCGTTATGATCACATTATATATTCATGGAATGTAGGTATTGAAACAAAAGGCTTGTTCGGAAAACCAACAGCGTACGTTGTTAGTGAATTACCTCGTCGCACCCGAGAGTGTTTGCTACAAGATAATCGTATAACTGAAGTCGATTCTTTTGTTGTAACCACAAATAAAAATAAGGTTCATCTACAATATGTAGCCCATACAATTTATGGTGAGATATCAGCTGAGAAAGAGGTGGATTATTAATGACTAAAGTTATCGACTTAAATACGTCATATGAAGATTTACTTGCTAACAAGTTAGTAAATGTACCAGAACAAGATAGACGTGAAACATCGATGATTTATCAAGCGACTGCTGCAAATACTGTTGAAACAGTACAGATGTTATTTACTCTATTGAATTACGAAAATCAGATGTTCGCAGATACTGCACCTCGAGAAAATTTAATTCGTCGTGCTGCTGAACGAGGGTTGAGCCCAAATCCTGCTACAAAAGCAATTCGAAAAGGCGAATTCAATATTGATGTACCGATAGGCTCTCGTTTTTCGCAAGAGGAATACAATTATGAAGTTATCGAAAAAATTGATACCGGGGTTTTTAAACTGCAATGTGAAACATCTGGTGAACTAGGAAACTTTGAATCAGGCCAACTTATACCGATTGATTACATCGCCGGTCTTGAAACAGCACAATTAGTTGATGTGTTAATTCCTGGTGAGGACGAGGAAGAAACAGAAGCTTTCCGTAAACGTTATTTTAATAGCTTCGAAAGCGTCTCTTTTGGAGGAAATCGTGCTAATTATAAACAATTAGTTAACGAGCTACCAGGTGTTGCCGGTTCTAGGATTTATCGAACCAAGTACGGTGCCGGCACAGTAGGCGTTACAATAATCGATTCTACTTTTTCAATGCCATCGACTGTATTAGTTGAGTTAGTGCAACAATTAATAGATCCACTAGACCAACAAGGTGAAGGTGTTGGCTTAGCGCCTATTGACCATGTTGTAACAATTTCAGGAGTATTCAAAACCATTGTCGATATCGCAACTACACTGACGCTACAAAGCGGTTGGTCCTTTGCGGATGTTGAGCAAGCTGTTAAAAATGTCGTTGACGATTACTTTAAAGAGTTAGCTAAACAATGGGCTGAAGCAGTTACAAAGCAAGAAGACGATACTAGCTTAGTGGTACGTATCAGCCAAATCGAAACTCGTTTACTTGTAGTTACAGGCATAATCGATATTGCTAACACTACATTAAATGGCGTTGCCAGTAACCTAGAATTAGATAAAGAATCAATACCTGAGCGAGGTGTTGTAAGTGGTTAAAAAAATTGATTTATTAAGCTATTTACCATCTGTTTTACACGAGATTATCGAGCTACAAAAGATAGCAGAAATCGAAAATCCTTCTCTCGAAAGTGTTTGGCGAAAGGTTGAAGCTACTTTAAGTAATCAATTCTTATTAACACTCGATGAACGAGGGGCAAGTCGTTATGAAAGGATGCTAAAGCTACAAGTTGGTGAATCAGAAACACTTGAAACACGTCGTTTTCGTATTTTATCTCGGTACCAGGAGCAAGCACCTTACAGTTATCAAGTGCTTAAACAATTACTTGATAGCTTATTAGGTCAAGGTAAATATGAACTCACTAGAAGCGCTGCTGAAAAATGGGTGAGAGTAAAACTTGAACTTACAGTATCAAGAGAATTTGAAATTGTTGAGTTGCTTTTAGAACGAATAACTCCGCAAAACATGCTGTTATACGTTGAAATACGATATAACCAACATAATATGCTTTCTCGGTTTACACACGCTCAACTAGCTACTTATACGCACAAACAATTAAGAGAGGATGTGATTAGCTGATGGCAGAGCAGACAAGTAATTATAATTTGGTCAAGTCAGACGTTAACGAGTTTTACAATCGTACAATCGACAACGAAAATTTAGAAAAAATCGATACTGCTATTAAAGAGGCAAAAGATGCAGCAAGTGATGTCGATTTATCACAAATCGAGCAATCCATCGAGGATATTAAGAGCGAAGTTACTGCACATTTGGATGATTATGAGTATCAAGTTCCTGAGATTGCAGGCTCACAAATCCGATTGCAAAAACGGTCAAATACGAAGCGTTTATTATTTAAGCTAGAAAACGACTTAACAGGTGCAATTACTATCTCGCTTGATAATGTAGAAACGTCGAAAAATCTAGTAGATGTAGATGGTGTGCAATTAAATAGCTTGGATAAAGGATTCCACGAAATCGTCCAAGCGGCAAATTTTTTTATTTTACGTAATAAGGGCGGCTTATCAAGCACAGATTTAGCAGCGCTTATTGCGATAACGAACGAAGCAGAAGCAAATGAAAGTGTGTTGCGTACTCAGTATGTCAATTCTGTAAACAGTGCAGATAAAACGATTAATTTACCTGCAGGTGCTACATGGAATGATATTTTATTGAAGATACCTAATATCAATAGCGAGAAAAAAGATTTGTACACAGGGACTTGTGTCGTTAGACATACAGCGGTGGATGGTAGGTTTTTGGAAATAAATAGATTGCCATTTAAACCTAGTTATGTTTTTCTATGTACAATATTTGATTTCGGGTTAAATACAGTTAATAAAGTTCCGACAAGTGCTTTTTTAGGCATTTTAGATGTTGATAATAGTTATTTCATTTGGGGCCAAGCTAAAAATAACTTCGATTCTACAAATTATGGTCAAATCACAACTTTAAATTTAGTATGGAATCCGATTACTGGTGATTTATATTCTACTAACTCATTGTCTACACAACAAACGTTCTTTTATATAGCGATCGAATAAGGAGGTATAAAATGCCATTAGATAACAACGCAAAAATAGGCGAGATTATTACAGCTCTTGGCGGTATGCAAGGCATTAATCAAAAAGCAGAGTTAGCATCGGTCATTGGTGCACCTGCTATAGCGAGTGATAATGTTGCTACGCAAATTACGAAGATTCAAAATGCAAAAGATGTATTAGCAAGTAAAGTTGGCGTACCTAATACTACTCCGTTACAAGCAATGGCTGACGCCTTAATTGTCGGTAAAAAGTGGGCGAGTGGAATTGGAGTGGGCAGTGGTTATATGCTGACTGTAAACAATTTACCATTTAAACCTCGTGTGATATCAGTGCACAAAGTGGGTACTACCCTCAATCAAAATTACACTTACTACAATAGAGACCAGAGCAGCAGTAAGTACCTCTTCGTTAGTAATCAGATGGCAGTAGAGCGTGATTTGACGTATAACGGCGGGTATATTAATGACACAGGTTTTAGATTAAATTCGGAAGATGGTAACATCTCTTGGGAAGCATCTGAATAGGGAGGACGAGCACTAATATGAAAACGCAAATCATTTACGACGAAACAGGATTTATTTTATCAGTACGTCAAGGTGAACCAGCACCTCGAGAGCCAATAGGAGTGCCGTTCTTATGGACGGAAATTCCGCAAGGTAAGCAGTTGAAAATTACGGACGGAATCGGTGTAGACGTATCTGTTACGCCGCATTTGCCGATTTTAGAGGATATACCAAAGTCCGAAACGGAATTTCTACAAGAAGAAAATACAACGTTAAAACTAGCAGTTGCGGAACTTGCGGAAGCGCAAGAACAAGCAAAATTAGAAACGCAAATTGCTTTAGCGGAATTAGCCGAATCTATTTTAGGAGGTGCTTAACATGGCTAAAGTTTATTATGATTTAATCCATGCTGACTTACGTACAATTGAACAAGTACCGGCGTTATGGCGAGCAGATGTACAAGCTAAAGTAGACGCAGATAAAAACGCAGCATAAGTTAGCGTTATTTTTTTATATTTCGAGAGTTTTTATGATATAGTAATCGCTAGGGAAATAAGTATCAAAATTCTATCGCTGACGGATCGCCGTATGCGATGAAAGTCGCCTGTGCGGTGAAGGCTCGTTATAAAACTGAGAGATAAAGAAGGATAAGACGAGAATAGCGTTCTTCAGACACCAGCACCACTAGTAAGTAATGTGTATATAATGGGAGGATTCGGGTCAGTAATACCAACCCATGTAAGTGTGTCTGATCTTAATGTGGGTGATGTCGTAAGAGTGTATGATGGGGATGATATCCTACGTGGTAGTGCAACTGTTTCTTTAGGAACATCTGTATCTTTTGATTTAGATATATATGCTCCCTATGGCATACTTTACGTGACTGTTCAAAGCATTGGTGAAACTGAAAGTGAGCCTACTACGAAACATTTCTA